>NZ_JAKCFI010000019.1 GCF_021412625.1 Myxococcus stipitatus
GGCGCCGCCCGTCTTCGCCAGCACCTTCGTGATGGCCGCCGTCAGCGACGTCTTGCCGTGGTCCACGTGTCCGATCGTGCCGATGTTCACGTGGGGCTTGTTACGCTCGAACTTCTCCTTGGCCATGGCCTCTCCTCACCAGGACAGCCGGTCCGAAGTCCCGGCGCGTCTCGAATCCCTGAAAAATCAACTACGAAAGTGCTGCGTCCTGCTCCAAACCCACCACAACGTCAACTGAAATCGCCTGCCCACCCGTCCGCCAGTCGCTTCAGTACCGGTTCAGCGCCGTCTTGGGCGCCGGGGCGTAGTGGCTGAACTGCATGGTGTAGGTCGCCCTTCCCTGGCTGCGGCTGCGCAGGTCCGTGGAGTAGCCGAACATGGCGGCCAGGGGCACCTGCGCCTGGATGGCCTGCAGGCGGCCCGGGCGGGGCGTCATGCCCAGCACCTTGCCCCGGCGGCCGTTCAGGTCGCCAATCACGTCGCCCATGAAGTCCTCGGGGGTGACGATCTCGCAGCTCATGATGGGCTCGAGGAGCACCGGCGAGGCCGCGCGCACCGCGTCCTTGAACGCCAGGGAGCCGGCGATCTTGAACGCCATCTCGCTGGAGTCCACGTCGTGCATGGAGCCGTCGTAGGCCTCCACCTTCACGTCCACCATGGGGTAGCCGGCCACGGGGCCGTTCTGCATCGCCTCGGCCACGCCGTCGCGCACCGCGTCCACGAACTCCTTGGACACCGCGCCCCCCGTCACCTTGTTCTCGAAGGCGAAGCCCTTGCCGGCCTCGTTGGGCATCACCCGCAGCCAGATGTGGCCGTACTGGCCCTTGCCACCCGTCTGGCGGATGTACTTGCCCTCGGACTCCGTCTGCGTGGTGATGGTCTCCCGGTAGGCCACCTGCGGCTTGCCGATGTTCGCGTCGACCTTGAACTCGCGCAGCAGGCGGTCGACGATGATCTCCAGGTGCAGCTCGCCCATGCCGGCGATGATGGTCTGCCCCGTCTCCTCGTTCGTCTTCACGCGGAAGGACGGGTCCTCCATCGCCAGGCGCTGCAGCGACTGGATGATCTTGTCCTGGTCCGCGGTCGACTTCGGCTCGATGGCGATGTCGATGACCGGCTCGGGGAACTCCATCCGCTCGAGGATGATGGGCTGCTTGTCGTCGCAGAGCGTGTCGCCCGTGGTCGCCAGCTTCAGGCCCACCACCGCGCAGATGTCACCGGCATAGCACTCGGTGAGCTCCTCCTTCTTGTCCGCGCGCATCTGCACCAGGCGGCTGACGCGCTCGCGCTTGCCCTTCACCGAGTTCCACACCGCCGTGCCGGCCTCCAGCTTGCCGGAGTACACGCGCAGGAACGTCAGCGTCTGGGACTGGAACGCCGGGTCGTTCATGATCTTGAACGCCAGGGCGCTGAAGGGCGCGTCGTCGCGCGTCTCGCGCACCGCGTCCTCGCCCTTGGGCGTCTTGCCGTGGATGGGCGGGATGTCCAGCGGGCTGGGCAGGTAGTCGATGACCGCGTCCAGCAGCGGCTGCACGCCCTTGTGGCGGAACGCCGAACCGCAGAACACGGGGAACAGCTTCAGCCCCACGCAGCCCTTGCGGATGGCCTGGCGGATCTCCGCCTCGGTCAGCTCCTGGCCCTCCAGGAACTTCTCCGTCAGCGCGTCGTCCTGCTCCGCCGCGGCCTCCAGCAGCTCCGCGCGCGCGGCGTCCGCCGCGTCCTTGTAGTCGTCCGGAATCTCCACGACGTCGAAGCGGCTGCCCTGCTCCGAGTCCTGGAACACCAGCGCCTTCATCGTCACCAGGTCGATGACGCCCCGGTGCTTGTCCTCGGCGCCCAAGGGCAGCTGCATGCGCACCGCGCGCGCGCCGAGCTTCTCCTTGATGGTGCCGACGGACATCTCGAAGTCCGCGCCCACCCGGTCCATCTTGTTGATGAAGCAGATGCGGGGGACCTTGTAGCGGTCCGCCTGGCGCCACACCGTCTCGGACTGCGGCTCCACGCCGTTGACCGCGTCGAAGACGGTGACGGCGCCGTCGAGCACGCGCAGCGAGCGCTCCACCTCGATGGTGAAGTCCACGTGTCCCGGCGTGTCGATGATGTTGACGCGGTAGCGCTGGTCGCCCCGGTTCCAGAAGGCGGTGATCGCCGCGGAGGTGATGGTGATTCCGCGCTCGCGCTCCTGGACCATCCAGTCGGTGGTGGTGTTGCCCTCATGCACCTCGCCCATCCGGTGGATGGCGCCGGTGTAGAACAGGATGCGCTCGGTGGTCGTCGTCTTGCCGGCATCGATGTGCGCCATGATGCCGATGTTGCGGTAGCGCTCCAGGGGATGC
Source organism: Myxococcus stipitatus (assembly GCF_021412625.1). The sequence goes on from NZ_JAKCFI010000019.1 coordinate 2,337, forward strand.
TCGCGAGCCATTGCCTCGGTACCTCTCATGAGGGCGGCCAGGCTTCGGGAGCCCCTTCGCCATGCCACCCGGACGATTTCAGAGAACCTGCTTCACCTAAAGAAACCGCCCGGATGCACCTTCTGCATCCGGGCGGCGACCGCGAAGCCTCGAGGGCCTACCAGCGGTAGTGAGCGAAGGCCTTGTTGGCCTCCGCCATCTTGTGCGTGTCTTCACGCTTCTTCACCGCGTTGCCGCGGTTGTTGGCGGCGTCCATGATCTCGCCGGCCAGCTTCTCCTGCATGGTCTTCTCGCCACGGGCCTTCGAGTACTGGATGATCCAGCGCATGCCGAGGGCCACGCGGCGGTCCTGACGGACCTCGACCGGGACCTGGTAGGTGGCGCCACCGACGCGGCGGCTCTTCACCTCGAGGACCGGCTTGACGTTGTCCAGGGCCTTCTTGAAGGTCTTGAGGGGGTCTTCCTTCGCGCGCTCCTCGATGAGGGCGAAGGCACCGTAGCAAACGCCCTCGGCGATGGACTTCTTGCCCTTCCGCATGAGGTCGTTGACGAACTTGGTGACGAGCCGGTCCTGGAACTTCGGATCCGGAAGAATCTTGCGCTTGGCGACTACGCGACGACGAGGCATCTCTTCTCTCTTCCCTTACGCCCCACTCTCCTTGGAGAGCGCTACAGCGGGGGCTTCAAGTACCGCTAGGAGGAACTTCGACAGGACGCTCCCCAGGGTGCGGGGCTCAACGTCCGGAACACGAAACGAAGGTGGTCTACGGCTCAGCTCGGACGCTTGGCGCCGTACTTGGAGCGGCTCTGCTTGCGGCCCGCCACGCCCACGGAGTCGAGCGTTCCACGGACGATGTGGTAGCGCACGCCCGGGAGGTCCTTCACACGGCCGCCGCGGATCATCACCACCGAGTGCTCCTGGAGGTTGTGGCCCACGCCGGGGATGTAGGACGTGACCTCGATCCCGTTCGTCAGACGCACGCGGGCCACCTTGCGGAGGGCCGAGTTCGGCTTCTTGGGGGTCGTGGTGTACACGCGGGTGCAGACGCCGCGCTTCTGGGGGCACTCCTTGAGCGCGGGGCTCTTGCCCTTGATGTTCAGCTTCTCGCGGCCCTTGCGGACCAGCTGGCTAATGGTCGGCACTGATACCTCGTTCTTCGGGGTTGGCCGCCGCCAGTCACACGGGGCGGCGCATATCTACCTACAGGACTACTGAAAAGGGCCGCGAGTATAGGGACCGACCCCACCGTGTCAAGCACGGCATGACTCCTGCCTGGAACAGGCCAGCAGTCGCGAGGTCATTCCCGATATCCGACAACCCGGAGTACGACGGGTCGCTCCTCTACTCCGCGTGCACTCAGAAGTCGAGGACCATCACCACCGCGTCCTCGCCCTCGTCCACGTAGTAGTTCGGGCGGATGCCGACGGGCCGGAACCCCAGGGAGCGGTAGAGCTGGAGCGCCGCTTCGTTGCTGCGGCGGACCTCCAGCGTGGCCAGGCTGCAGCGCCGGGCCTTGCCGCGCTCGAGCACCTCGTCCATGACGGCTCTCGCCACGCCCCGACGCCGGTGCTGCGGCGCGGTGGCCACGTTGAGCACGTGCACCTCGTCGTGGACGATCCAGAAGATGGCCAGGCCCAGCAACAGGGGGGCGGTCTCCGGCTGGGGCTCCTCGACCAGGAGGATGGTGGACCACTCGTGCTCGAGCTCCCGGCGCAACAGCTCCGGGGACCAGGGGTTCTTGAAGGCGGCCTTCTCCAGCGCCATCACCGCCGTCAGGTCCGCCTCCGTCATCTTCCGGATGGAGAAGCCGTGGTGGATCCTCGGCTCGCCCTCCTCCCTCATCCGCCTCATCGCCGCGCCTCCCGCGTGAACGGCGCCACGCGGCGCACCTGGGCCAAAGCCCTCACCTGGGCCAGCTCCTCCACCGCCAGGGCCGCGTACCGCTCCCGGAAGAGCTTCTCCCGGATGGCGTCGCGCGCCGTCTCGTAGTCCGCCGGGTAGTCCGCCGCGTGCTGTTCGTAGTGGCGGCGGATCTCCGTCTCGCCCACCTGGGCCCGCAGGCGGATCCGGCTGTCGAGCACCCGCTCCGCCCTCAGCCCCCGGGCCAGCACGGCCCGCAGGCCCTCCAGGTCCACGTCGTTGCGCGCGAGGAACCGGGCCAGGGCCGCCTCGCCGCCGAGCTTCAGCCGAAAGGCGTCCAGCCGGGCCTCGACCTCCGCGGGCTCCGCCGGGAAGGCCTGGAGCCGGTCGGCATTCAGGACCTGGACCCGCTGGCTGATGATGAACTCCAGCGCGCCCCGCAGCGTCTCGTCGTCGAGGGGGGCCTCCAGGGCCTGGACGCCCCCCCGTTGCACGAGCGCCACCCGGGCCTCGAACTCCAGCTCGCTCAGGGAGAGCACACGCCCCTCGATGATGGCGACCACCCGGTCGACCACCCTCCCCTGGACGTCCGGAGGGGGCTCGGTGGCCCCTCCGGCGGCGGGCAGGAGCAGGAGCCAGCCCGCCAGCCACCAGGTCCCCGCTCGCGCTCGGCGCGGCACTGCCATGGCCTCCCTCATCTTTCGGCGACTTTATACATCCCAGGCCTGCCAGCCAGTCCTTGCTGGCGCCCGCCATGCGACTGGTTACTTTCAGTCACGTACATCCTGGCGGGAGCCCATGGCGGACGACTACTACAAGATCCTCGGCGTGGAACGCGCGGCATCCGCGGACGCCATCAAGAAGGCGTACCGGAAGCTGGCTCGCCAGTACCACCCCGACGTCAACCCGGGCAACAAGGCGGCCGAGGAGAAGTTCAAGCAGATCGGCACCGCCTTCGAGGTGCTGTCGGACCCGAAGAAGCGCAAGCTGTACGACGAGTTCGGCGAGGACGCGGAGAAGATCGGCTACGACGACAAGAAAGCCGAGGCCTACCGGCAGTACCGGGCGGCGGCCTCCCGCGGCGGCGCGGGCGGAATCCCCTATGGAGGCGAGGACTTCGACCTCGGGGACCTCTTCAACGACCTGTTCGGGCGCCGGGGGGGCGGCGGCGGGGTCGGCGGCTTCGACGTCAACGAGGTCTTCGGCGGCCGGAGGCGCCGACAGGCGGGCCCCGAGCGGGGCGAGGACCTGACCACCCAGGTGCGCGTGTCCCTGGCCGAGGCCGTCAACGGCGCCGAGCGGACGCTCGCGGTGACGCGGCCGAGCCGGGACGGCCAGGGGGAGGACACCGTGCGGTTGACGGTGAAGATTCCCGCCGGCGTCCACACCGGCTCCAAGGTGAGGCTCGCCGGCCAGGGCGGGCCGGGGCTCCGGGGCGGGCCCGCCGGGGACCTCTACATCGAGACGGACGTGGCCGAGCACCCCCTGGTCCGGCGCGAGGGAGACGACCTGCACGTGGACCTGCCCGTGACGGTCTCCGAGGCCATGCTGGGCTCGGAGGTCCGCGTCCCCACCTTCCAGGGCGAGGTGACCCTGAAGGTCCCCGCGGGCTCGCAGTCCGGCCGCCAGATGCGGCTGAAGGGCCGCGGCGTCCCCTCCCTCAAGGGCGGTGCGCCGGGCGACCTGTATCTCCATCTCCAGGTCAAGGTCCCGGAGAACGCCTCCCCGGAGGCCCGCGAGGCCGCGGAGACGCTCTCCAAGGCCTATCGCGAGGACGTGCGTCGCGAGCTGACTCTCTGACACCTTTGCCTCTTGTCCTGGGCGCCGCCACGTCATAGACGGCCCCTCTACCTTCACGTCGTCGCAGGAAACGGAGCACACGCGCACATGGGCCTCTTCGACATCTTCACGGGCGGCTCGGGCCCCGAGAAAGCCCTCAAGCTCAAGCCCAAGGTCACCCAGAAGTACGGTGACCCGTCCACGCGCCAGAAGGCCATCCAGCAGCTCGGCGAGATGCGGATCCCCGAGGCCGTCTCCGTGCTGCTCGCCCGCTTCACCATCACCGTGGATCCGCTCACCACGGACGCGGACGAGAAGGAGCACACCTTCGAGCTCATCAAGAGCTTCGGCAAGGACGCCGTCCCGCCCATCACCGAGTTCCTCACCAAGACGGAGCAGGCCACCTCGTGGGGGCTGCGGCTCTTGAGCGAGCTGCTCACCGAGGACGAGGTCACCGGCGTCTGCGTCGACGCGCTCCAGCACCTGTCCGCCCACTACACGAAGAACCCCGAGAAGAAGGTCGTCCTGCTCCACCACGTCACCGGCCGGCAGGACCCGCGCATCGCCCCCGTGGTGGTGCCCTTCCTCGAGGACATGTCGGACGACGTGAAGATCGCCGCCCTCAAGGCGCTCGCCTCCCTCAAGTACGAGCCGGCCCGCGAGCCCATGCTCAAGCTGCTCACCGCCGAGGAGACCGCCCGGCGCGTCCAGACGTCCGCGCTCGCAGCGCTGGCCGACACGGGCTTCACCACGGGTGCGTCCCGGGCGCAGGTCGAGCCACTGCTGGTGGAGCCGTTCGTCCTGGACAAGGACGGCCGCATCCAGCGCCGCGCCTGAGCCCCGCTGTCTGACAGGCGACACGGGTAGTGTCCTCCGGAAGGCCCTGCGTGCCGGGGCCGTTTCCTCGCGCGTGGGACAAGAGCAGGATTCACGCGTGCGCTCGCGAAAGAAGGGGGCCCTGGCCGAGGTCGTGCCACTGCGCCCCACCACCCCGAAGAAGCCCGCCCGTCGAGCGGCGAAGCCGGCCCCGCCGGTGGACGCCGAGGCCACCGCCCGCGCCCTGCTGGAGATGGCGCGCCACCTGACGGACAACGCCGGTCCCACCGAGGCCCTGCGCGCCCATCTGCAGACGCTCCACGCGCTGCTCAAGCCCAAGGTCTGTTACGTCGCCCGCTACTTCCCGTCCCGGGAGCAGCTCCACGTCGAGCACGTGCGCGGCCGCTACGACAACCGCGTCATCGCCGCCGCGCCCGGAGAGGGCGTGGTGGGCCGGGCCTTCTCCGAGAAGAAGCTCCTGCGCGAGGAGGACACCCTCGCCGTGCCCCTGGAGGGCCCGCAGGGTGTCACCGGCGTGCTGGTGGTGCTGGGGGCGCGGCGCGCGGCGTCGGACACCGTGCTGCAGTCGCTGGCGGCCCAGCTCGCGGCGGCCTACGAGGTGGCCCGCCTGCGCGACGACAGCGCCCGCAGGAACAAGGACCTGCAGACGGCCATCGCGGGCCTCAAGAGCCTCGAGCAGAACCGCGAGGAGCTGCTCGGCAACGTCTCCCACGACCTGAAGAACCCGCTCACCACCATCAAGTCCTACCTGGCGATGATGGGGCGCGAGAAGCTGGGGCCCCTCACGGACTCGCAGCGCCGCGCGGTGCAGATCTGCGACCGCAATTCGGACCGCATGCTGCGCATGGTGAACGACCTGCTGCTCATGTCCCGGCTCCAGTCCGGGAAGATGCAGCTCAACCAGCGCCCCTTCGGCCTCAAGGCCGTGGCCGAGGAGGTGGTGCGCGCGCTGGGCGCCCTCGCCGAGCACTGCAAGGTCAAGGTGGTGATTCCGCCTTGCTCCGAGGTCTTCGTGCGGGGCGACCGCGAGCGCATCGCCGAGGCCATCCACAACCTCGTCGAGAACGGCATCCACCACAGCGAGGCCGACGACACCATCGAGGTCCGCGTCTCCGCCGAGGATGGCCTCGCCACGCTCATGGTGAAGGACACCGGCCCGGGCCTGTCCGCGGACGCGCTGGAGCACGCCTTCGACGCCTTCTACCGGGTCCAACCGGGCGTGCCCCGGCCCCCGGGCGCGGGCCTGGGGCTGCCGCTGGTGGGGAAGATCGTCGCCCTGCACGGGGGCCGCGTGGAGGCCTCCAGCGTGCTCGGCGAGGGGAGCACCTTCCAGATGGTGCTGCCCATGTTCGCCGGGGCGGTGGCCTCGCCGGACGCCAACCAGGTGGCGCCCAAGGCGGGCGGCATCCTGCTGGTCGAGGACGACGCGGACTGCCGCGAGGTGCTCCAGCAGGTGCTGGAGCAGGAGGGCTACCGGGTGATGGCCACCTCGGGGGCGTCCGAGGCGCGCTCCATCCTCTCGCACATCCGGCCGGCCATGGTGCTGCTGGACCTGCGGCTGAGCGAGGAGGACGGCCAGTCCGTGCTGCGCTTCATCCGGGGCACCGAGTCGCTGGCGGACATCGCCGTGTACATCATCTCGGGAGCCAGCGAGGTGGCCTCGCTCACCTCGGGACAGGGCCTGGAGCGCATCGACGGCTTCTTCGAGAAGCCGCTCCAGCTCCCCAAGCTCCTGGACACGGTGGCGGCGGTGGTGCGGCCCAGCCGCCGGGCCCCGGCCGTCGTCTCCTGACGGGGGCCGGAGCGACGATTGGACCGCGGAACCAACAAGAGGTGGCCGGAAGCCACCTCGCCTTGGCTAGTATCCGCGCGTTCCCATGAGCACTTCCGTCTACTCCCGTTATCGAGCCGCCTTCGCCCAGGCCATCGCCAGCGCGCTGGGCATGCAGGCCTCCGAGATCGAACCCCAGGTCAAGCCCGCGGAGCCGGCGCACGGCGACCTGAGCTTCGCCACCTTCCCGCTCGCCAAGGCCCAGAAGAAGGCCCCTCCCGCCATCGCCGCGGGGCTGGCGCAGACCGTCACTGTCCCCGGTCTGGAGGTCAAGGCCGTGGGCCCCTACCTGAACGCCCGCTTCGCCACCCTCCCCTTCACGGCGGAGGTCATCGACACCGCGCGCGCGGCGGGAGCGACCTACGGCGGCGACGCCGAAGCGGGGCGCGGCAAGACGGTGACCATCGACTACTCGTCGCCCAACATCGCCAAGCCCATCGGCTTCCACCACATCCGCACCACGTTCCTCGGCCACTGCATCGCCAACATCTACCGGGCGCTGGGCTGGAAGGTGGAGGGCATCAACTACCTGGGTGACTGGGGCAAGCAGTTCGGCCTCGTCGCGGTGGGCTTCCAGGAGTACGGCGACCCGGCCCGCATCGACGACATGGGCCACCTGGTCGAGGTCTACGTGCGCGCCAACAAGCGCGCGGAGGCGGAGCCGGAGTTCGACGCCCGGGCCCGCGAGTTCTTCCGCCGCATGGAGGCCGGCGACGCCGAGGCCCTGAAGCTGTGGAACCAGTTCCGCGAGACGAGCATCCGCGGCTTCAAGCAGGTCTACCAGCGGATGGGCATCGAGTTCGAGCACATCGACGGCGAGAGCCTCTACCAGGGGAAGATGGACGCGGTCATCGACCAGATCGCCCAGAAGCCCGGCGTGAAGGAGTCGCAGGGCGCGCTCATCGTCGACCTGCCCTACGCGGACAACGAGCCGCCCATCCTCCTCAAGAAGAACGACGGCAGCACGCTCTACGCCACGCGCGACCTGGCCGCCGCCGAGGACCGCTACGCGCGCTTCCACTTCGACAAGTCGCTCTACGTCGTCGCGCAGGACCAGGCCCTGCACTTCCGCCAGGTGTTCCGCACGCTGAAGGAGATGGGCCAGCCCTGGGCGGAGCGCTGCGTGCACGTGGCCTTCGGCCGCATCCACGGCATGAGCACCCGCAAGGGCCAGGTGGTCCAGCTCAACCAGGTGCTCGACGAGGCCAAGGAGCGCGCCTCCGTCAAGGTGAAGGAGAACCAGGAGGCGGGCCGGCTCCAGACGAACGACCCGGACCAACTCGCGGAGCAGATCGGCCTGGGCGCCATCGCCTTCGGCGACCTCAAGCACAAGCGCCTGAGCGATTACACCTTCGACTGGGACGAGGTCCTCAGCTTCGAGGGCCACACTGGCCCTTACGTCCAGTTCGCCCACGCGCGCGTGGTCAACGTGCTGCGCAAGGGCGGCGGCGCGCCGGCCAGCTACGACGCGAGCCTCCTGACACTCCCCGAGGAGCAGGCCCTGGTGCGCGAAATCATGCGCCTGCCCGTCGTGGTGCGCGAGGCCGCCGAGCAGTACGAGCCGAGCCTCGTCGCCCACCTGCTGCTGGACGTGGCCGCCGCGCTGAGCCGCTACTACACGCTGGGCAATCAGGAGCGCGGCAAGCGCATCCTCGTCGAGAACGATGACGCACTGCGTTCTGCGCGACTCGCCCTCACGGACGCGGCCCGGGTTACTCTCGCGGCGGGACTGACACTGCTGGGCATTCCCACGCCCGAGAACATGTAGCCCTGGGGGCTGCCTTGGAAACCGCGTTGTCTTCGTCTGCGAATCAGGGAGAGTCCTTGTTGAAGGCCGAGTTCGGCCCGATGGGCCGGGCGCTGGGTGCCCGGTACCTCGAGGGGGTGCACTTCCCTCCCGAGGCCGAGAACGAGCTGCGCTCCCTGCACGCGAAGGGCTTCGTGGTGCACATCATGCGCACCACCGCCTGGGTGAACTTCCTCTATCTGACCTGGGCGATGGTGCGCCGCGCGCTGCCGCCCGTGCGGGCGGTGGTGAACCTGCGGCCCTGGTTCACCAAGCCCTGGCGGCAGACGAAGCAGTCGGGCTCCTTCATGGAGCGCTTCGAGTACGCGCGGCAGCACGGCGGCAGCGGGCTGGTGTTCCTGCGCCGCACGGCGCTGATGCACGCCTCCGGAAAGGAGACGCGCGAGGACCCCTTCCCCACGCTGGTGGAGATGGCGCGCAAGTCCGACCGGCCGGTGTACCTGGTGCCGGAGCTGTTCGTCTGGGAGAAGCGCAGCGCGCGGCTCAAGCCGAACTGGGTGGACATGGTGTTCGGCAGCCCCGAGGCCCCGGGCTTCCTCCACTCGATGCTGGCCTTCTTCCGCAACTACAAGCGCGCGCAGTTCCGCGTGGGTGAGCCCATCGACCTGCGGGACTTCATCGACCAGAACCCGAAGGACTCCGACGAGGTGCTGGCCCGCAAGGTGCGCAGCTCGCTGCACGTGCACCTGGCGCGAGAGACGCGCGCGGTGTTCGGTCCTCCGGCCAAGCCCGCCGAGCGCATCATCGACGAGACGCTGCGCGATCGCGCCCTGCGCAAGGTGGTGGACGAGGTCGCCGCCGAGTCCGGGCGCAAGCCGGAGAGCGTGCTGCGCGAGGCGCGGCGCAACCTGGAGGCCATCGCCGCCAAGCCCAGCCCCACGGCGCTGGCGTTCGCGTCCCCGGTGCTGGAGTGGGTGTTCAACCGCATCTACGACGGCATGCACATCGACGAGGCGGGCCTGCACCGCGCGCTGAAGGCGGCCGGCCGCGCGCCCATCGTCCTGTGCCCCAGCCACAAGAGCCACATCGACTACCTGGTGATGAGCTGGGTGCTGTGGAACCGCGGCTACGCGGTGCCGCTGGTGGCCGCCGGCGCCAACCTGTCCTTCTTCCCCCTGGGCAGCTTCTTCCGCCGCTGCGGCGCCTTCTTCCTGCGCCGCTCCTTCAAGGGCGACAAGGTCTACGCCGCGTCCTTCAAGGCCTACGTGCGCAAGCTGGTGCACGACGGCATCCACCAGGAGTTCTTCCCCGAGGGAGGCCGTTCGCGCACCGGCAAGCTGCTGCTCCCCAAGCTGGGCATGTTCACCTGGCAGGTGGAGTCCGTCCTCGAGGGCGCGCGCAACGACCTGCTCTTCGTCCCGGTGGCCATCGACTACGAGAAGGTCGTGGAGTCGGGCAGCTATTCGAAGGAGCTGGCGGGCGGCGAGAAGAAGCCGGAGGACCTCAAGGCCCTCCTGTCCGCGCCCAAGGTGCTCGCGGCGCGCTACGGCCGCATCCACCTGGGCTTCGACGAGCCCATCTCCCTCCTCGAGTTCATGAAGGAGCGCGGCCTCGACCCGGAGCAGCCGGTCAGCGACGAGCAGAAGAAGAGCCTGGTGCGGGCGCTCGGCAACCGCGTCATGTACGGCATCAGCAAGGTGTCCACCGTGACGCCGCACGCGCTGGTGAGCACGTCGCTGCTGGCGCACCGCCGCCGCGGCCTGACGCAGCGGGAGCTGGCCGACCGCATCAACATCCTGCGCCGCATCGCCCAGGAGGACGGCGCCCCCCAATCCCGCGAGCTGGCGAACGCGCCCAGCAACCCGGAGACGATGGGCCCCATCCAGGACGCCATGCGCACCTTCATCGACGACGAGATGGTGCGCACGCAGGAGGCGCGCGGCGACGTCATCTACCAGGTGGAGGACGTCCGCCGCCCGGAGATGTCCTTCTACAAGAACACGTTGATGAACCTGGTGGCCGCGCGCAGCCTCGTGGCCAACGCCATGCTGGCCGCCGGCACCTCCGCGCCCTACGACGCGGTGAAGACGCGCGCCCTGTTCCTGTCGCGCCTCTTCAAGGTGGAGTTCATCTACCGGGTCAACACCACGTTCGACACCATCTTCGCGGAGACCGTGGAGCGGCTGGTGCGCATGGGACTGCTGCTCCATGAGGGCGACGTCCTGCGCGTGGCCCCCGAGCCCCATGCCCAGCCGGAGCTGGAGTTCCTGGCGGACCTGCTTCGCGACTACCTGGAGGCCTACCTGCTGGCGACGATGACGCTCAACGACGTGGCCTCGGGCGTCGTCGAGGACCGCAAGGGCTTCAGCAAGCTGGCGCTGGAGACGGGCCGCGCGGAGTACCACGCCGGCCGCATCACCGCCGCCGAGTCCCTGGCGAAGGTGACGCTGGAGAACGCCATCGCCTACCTGCTCGACCAGAAGCAGCTGGTCGAGGAGGACAAGAAGCTCAAGCTGGGCCCGCAGGCCGCGGACGCGGACGCGCGCCGGCAGCTCGCGGACAGCATCCGCGAGTACCTGCGCCGCTGACGTCCCGAGCGCTCCGGCCGCCCCCTCTTCGAGGGCCGTGCGGCCGGCGCGCGAGGCATGGGAGGATGGGGGCATGCAACGACGCCTGCCCCTCGTCTCCCTCCTGTCCCTGTCGCTGTGTGGCGCCGCGCTCCCCGGCTGCAAGTCCGCTCCCGAGCCGCGCGACGACACGCCCTCCTCCCAGGGCTGCGCCGATTCCGTGTCGGGCCTCTCCTGGCTGTCCGGTGAGTGGATCCAACGCAGGCCGCTGAACGTCACCGAGGAGGCCTGGACCCAGCCGGAGGGCGGGACCCTGCTGGGGGTCAGCCGCGCCATCGTCCAGGGCCGGACGGTGTTCTTCGAATACATGCGCATCGAGAAGCGCGCCGACGGGCTCTACTTCGTCGCCCAGCCCATGGGGCGCGCGCCGAGCGATTTCAAGCTGGCGCGATGTACGGCGCGGGAGGTCGTGTTCGAGAACCCGGCCCACGACTATCCGCAGCGCATCCTCTACCGCCGCGAGGTCGGCGGCCGGCTCGCCGCCCGGGTCGAGGGCATCAAGGACGGCAAGCCGCTGTCGGAGGACTTCGCATTCACGCGACCGTAGTCGCGCCGCTCACGGCGCGGTGTTGAAGAGGACGCGGACCTCGGCGGCCAGCGGGTTGCCCTCCGTGTCCGTGAGCGCGTCACGCAGCACCAGGGTGTACTGGCTGTCGGGCGACAGCACGGTGCCCTCCGCGGGCACCACGTCCACCGTGTAGGGCACGTCCCCGCGCTCCACGGCCTCGTCCGTCTCCGGAACCGGCGGAGCGGTGATGGTCAGCGGGAGCTCGTCCCGCCCCGAGAACACGGCGATGCCGGGCCGCAGGGTGCGCACGTCCATGGCCTCGGAGAAGGTGATGCGCAGCGTCCCCCCGGCGGGGAGCGTCCCGTTGGGGCCCGGCACCGTGGACACCACGTCCGGCGGGTCCAGGTCCCGGGCCGGGTAGATGGCGTCGCCCGCCTCGAGGCACCCGGAGAGCGCCGACGCGACGAGCACGCAGCCCAGGCCCCGGGCCAGGCGACGACGGATTCCCGAAGCACGCATCACCGGCACCCCTTCGCCGCCAGGCTGTCCGACGAGTGGCACTTGAGGCAGGCCCGGTCGTTCGCCGACGCAAGCTTCTTGCAGGACTGCGCGAAGCCCGCGGGGTGCGGGTTGATCTGCCGGCGGGGCGACAGCTCGGAGTGGCACGACATGCACGACTCCTCGCGGTGGCAGGAGATGCAGCTGCCCAGGTCCCGCGACGCCGCGATGCCGTGGTGCTGGGGACCGAGGATCTCCACCCAGGCCGCGTAGTCCGGATGCACCTTCTGGTTGCGGGCGCGCAGCGTGCGGTCCGCGTCCATGCCCACGCCCACGCGCTCGTGGCAGGCCGCGCAGAACGACTGGGTGCGGTGGCAGCTCTCGCAGCGGGGTGTGCCCGCGCGCGCCTGCACCGGGTGCAGCGTGATGTAGTCATTGGGGTGGATGGACAGCGGCTTCTGCATGCCGTCGTGGCACGTCTGGCAGTAGCTCTCGCTGTGGCACTGCATGCACGTCAGCCGGTCCGACGTGGCGCGGGCCGCGTGGTTGAACTCGTAGCGCGGCCCGTGGTCGAGCCCCAGCGGGTTGCCCTGCATGGGGCGCAACAGGCCGGAGTCGAAGGCGATGCGGATGCGGCCGGAGGGCTCCGTGGGGTGGCACGTCGCGCAGGTGTTCGAGGCCACGTTGCCGTCATGGCACTTGAAGCACGTCGCCATCTTCGGGAGCTGGTTGCGCGTGGCGAGCTTCACTTCGGTCATCTCGCCGTGGCACACCGAGCACTCGGCCTTCTTGTCCACGTGCAGCTGGTGGCTGAACTTCAGGTTCGCGGCGGGCATGTTCAGCTTCGCCGGCTCCTTGCGCACCGTGGGGTCGAAGCCCGGGTGGCAGGTGTTGCAGTTGGACGGCGGGTCCGTGGGCTTGCCCTTCCGCCCCGCCTCGATGTCGTGACAGGTCTCGCACTCCTCGTGGCCCGGGAGGTTGAGGTCCTTGGCGGACTGGCTCTTGCGGGCCGCGTCGTGGCAGGTGGCGCAGTCCGCGCCGGCCGCCAGGTGCTGGGCATGGTCGAAGCGCAGCGGGACGTGCTGCTGCGGGTAGACGGCGAGGCTGCGCTCCCGGGCCGTGGCGGCCCAGGCGACGCCCGCGCCCGCGCAGAGGGCGAGCGCGGCCAGGGCGAGCAGTACGTGTCGGTTCTGGCGGGGAAGCATCTACAGGCTCGCCTTCAGGTCGAAGAGCAGGAAGCCCTTCGTGTCCGATTCGGTGAAGGGGTTGATGTTCTGTTCCACCACGAGCGACAGCCGCGCCGCCCGGGTCAACGCGCGGCTGGCCCACACCTGCGCGCCGTAGAAGTTGCCCGTCAGCCGGGGATTGAAGCTGTCCGTCACGTTCGCGAACGACAGCCGCGCGTCCAGCGTGAAGCGCTCACGGTCGAAGCTGTAGCCCCCCGTCAGGTCCGCCCAGAGCTGATCGCCGCCGTAGCCCGTCTGGTACGTCACGTCGAGCGACGAGCGGAAGGCCCCGGAGCGATACGCGCCTCCCGCGGAGCCTCCCACGTTGGTCGACTTGGGCGCGCCCTCCGCGTCCACCTGCGCGGCGATGCCCATGTCCGGGTTGACGTTCTCGTTGTACTTGCTGCCCAGGCCCTGCACGTAGAAGCGCAGCGGCCCCACCGGGAAGACATCCACGCGCACCCGCGCCTCGTCGCGAGGCGCCCACGCGAAGTAGTACCAGATGGAGTCCGCCGACAGCACCGGCGACAGGCGCATGGCCTCCACGGACACCGCCACCCGCGTCGCGTCCCACCGGACCTGCGCGCGCGCCTGCGCCGGTTTCGCCAGGAGCAGGTCGTAGTCCAGCCCCGCCAGCACGTTGAGGCCCAGCCCCTGTCCGTAGCGGGCCTCCACCGTGGCGCGCTCGATGTCCGTCTTCCCGTCCGACAGCGCCTTGCGGTAGCCGGCCGACGCGTTGAAGCCCTTCACGCCCTCCAGCAGCAGCTTGGCGCCCACCACCGGCTCCATCGCGTCGAGCGACGGGTCCGCCCCCGCGACGCCCGCGTCCAGGCGCCGCGAGTCGCTCTCGCGCGTCCCGTCCGGCTGGTACACGGAGGAGCCCAGCACGCCCGCGCCCTTCACCCAGAGGCCGCCGTACAGCTCGGCGCCCAGGCCCAGGCGGCTGACGTAGCGCACGCGCAGGCCGTCGAAGGCGATGAGGTCGCCCACGTCGGAGTAGAGCTGACGGCCCAGCCGCCCCTCGAAGCCGCCGTTCGCGTAGCGCACGAAGGCGTGCAACAGCTCCGCGTCCTCGGACTTGAGGCCGTCGACCCGCGCGGCGTCCCCCTTCGGCAACCCGAAGTCCGCCCAGATGCGCAGGTTGGACTCGAAGCCCAGGTCCTGCCCCGTCGCGAGCTCGAAGGCGTTCAGCCCCAGGTACTGGACGATGCGCCGCCGGGGAAGCAGCACCGGATCGTCCGGCGTGCTGCCACGCCACGCGCGAATCTGGTACGCCTGCGCCTCGGTGCGCGCCTCGATCTGGAACGCCGAAGCATGTGACGCGGCACCTCCCAGACTGGTCCCCAGGACACAGAGGGCCCCAAGGGGTCTGCTGAGGGTCTTCCACCACGTCCGCCGCACTGCTCGAGCCAGGATGAAGGACGTCAAGGTGTGGACATTATAGGTACCAACAGTCCGGGTAGTTCAGGATTTCGCGTCAAGGAGACGACAAAGTGGAAGATTCCTCCTCCAGCGCTCCCCGGCCCTGGGAGCCGGCGGGGCCCTCCGAGCCCCCGCCCCCACCGACGAGCCCCCGGGCGCTGGCCCTGGGTGGCGCGGTGCTCGCGCTGGCGCTCTTCCTGGTGGTGGGCGGGTCGGTCCAGTTCCTCAACGCGGCCTTCGGCATCTGGTTCACCGAGCTGTTCATCTTCCTGGCGCTGGCGTGGCTGCTGCCACGGCTGGGACGGTGGAAGCCGGCGCTGTACACGGGGCTGACGCCCATGCCCGGTGGCGCCACGGCGCTCGGGTTCATGCTGGGCGTGGCCAACTTCGTCGCGCTGGTGGTCCCCATCCAGTACCTGGCCACGCGGCTGGCCCCCGAATGGCTGCGGGAGATGTTCGACGGCGCGCGCCTCTTCGAGCGCCAGACGCCGTTGGAGCTGGGCGTCATCCTCGCCGGGGTGACGGTGGCCGCCCCCTTCTGCGAGGAGCTGTTCTTCCGGGGCGTCTTCCAGCGGGGCATCACGCCCCCGGCGCCCCACTCCCCGGTGAAAGCCCTGGTGTTCTCCGCGGTGGTGTTCAGCGCCTTCCACCTGGACCCGGTGGGCTTCGTCGCGCGCGTGGAGCTGGGGCTCTTGTTCGGCTGGCTCTTCCTGCGCACCGGCTCGGTGTGGCCGGGCATCGCGGCGCACGCGGCCAACAACCTCGTCTCGTCCGTGCTGTTCCTCATGGCGAAGGCGTCCGGGCAGGAGGCCGGAGAGGCCGACACGGAGACGAACCCGCTGGTCATCCTCGCGCTGTCGGGGTTCGGGTGCGTCGTCCTGCTCGGGCTGCTCGCGTACGCGCGGCACCACCGCACGCTCGACGCCGCGCCCGGACGGGCGAGTGACGAGGAGGCGCGGGAGACAGCGCGGGTGCCCTCCGCCCCGAGGCTCCTGCTGCCCTGGGTGCTCGCGGCGACGCTCTCGCTCGGGGCGCTCGTCCTCGTGGACCGGCGAGGCATCCTGCTCAACGCCTACGACGCCTTCCATCCGCTCCCCGCGCTCGGGAAGAACGCGCCCGCGGCGCTCCAGGCGGAGCGGCAGGCGCTCGACGCGCTTCGCGCCGAGGCCCGCCAGGGCAAGGTGCCCCTGGAGGCCTACGAGGAAGAGCGCCTGCGTCAGGCCCGCGACCACCGGAAGGCCGGTGGCACGAAGGGGCGCTGACGAGGCGCTCGTGGTGCTTCACACGAAGCGGTACGTGCTGACGTGGAACACCGGGCCCACCATCGCGGTGGTGAGCTGGTCCCGGTCCACGCGGCCCTCGGCCTCGATGCGCTGACCGTCCTTCTTGATTTTGCGGTCGCCGCCGGCGAGCTGGTACGTGGTGCCGTCGTCCCCCTCCAGCACCCAGACGCCCGTCTCGATGTCGCGGAACACCACGCGGCCGGAGAGCTTCATGCCGTCTCCTTCTTGAGCATGGCCCGCGCCACGACGAGGCAGATGACGGAGTTGAAGCCCAGCCACGGCTTGGCCAGGAAGACGAAGGGCATCCACGACAGCGCCGGCGCGCCGGCCCACGCCGAGTACGCCAGGAAGCCCGCGAAGCCGAGCGCCAGGCCGCCCACCGCCGAGCGCAGGCCCTTCCAGGGGATGGCGAACAGCGACAGCACCACGGGGACGAGCGCGCTGTAGAACAGCGGGTTCACCGTCTTGCCGCGGCCGAAGATGATGCGCTCCCAGTCCGGGATGGGCAGCGAGGCCATGTCCACCACGTCCCCGGCGATGCCGGACGAGCCCGCGAACCACGTGCGCACGAAGTAGAAGCCCACCGTCGACAGCAGGAGCGGCACGAAGAAGGACGGGCTCAAGAGCGCGTTGAGGTAGCCCGGACGCTCCTTGCCTCGCAGCGTCAGCAGGACGAAGGCCAGCAGGGCCAGCGCCCAGTAGACGGGCGGCCACCGCGCGGAGCCCCCACCCAGCGCCGCGAGCGACGCCTCGGCGTTGAGCAGGCCGTGGCCGTACTGCTCGCTCCACGCCTGGTCCGCCACCTTGCGCGCGCCGGCGTACAGCGCCTTCTCCACCTCGTCCGGGCCCTGGGCGCCCGCCGCGTAGAGCATCGCCGCGACGGCGGCCACGTGCGGCGTGGCCATGCTCGTGCCCTGGTAGGAGGCATAGACGGAGCGCGAAGGGTCCCTCGGGTCGATGGTGTTCTGGAGGATGCCGCCCTGGTCGCCCCGGCGCTTGTCGCCACCCGGCGCGGCGATGTCCAGCTCCTTGCCATAGGACGAGTACGGCGCGAGCGAGCCATCCGGCCCCACCGCCGACACGGCCACCGCGCCCGGGTAGGCCGCGGGGAACTCCACGCGAGCGCGGCCCCCGTTGCCAGCGGCGGCGACGACGGTGACGCCCTTCTTGCGCGCGTACTCCACCGCGGAGGCCATCACCTGCGAGTACGCGCCACCACCCAGCGACAGGTTGATGACGTTGGCGCCCTCGTCCGCCGCGAAGCGGATGGCGTCCGCGATGTCCGCCGTGGTGCCGCTGCCGAAGTGGTTGAGTACCTTCACCGGCATCAGCGACGCCTCGAAGGCCACGCCCGCCACGCCCTCGCCGTTGTTGGTGGCCTGGGCGATGGTGCCCGCCACGTGCGTGCCGTGGCCATGGTCGTCGTTGGCGTGCTCGTCGTCGTTGACGAAGTCGTACCCCTTCACGAACTTCGCGCCCTTGAGGTCCGGCACCTGCTTGAAGCCGTCGTGGTCCTCGTACGCGATGCCGGTGTCCAGCACCGCCACCACCACGCCCTTGCCCCGGTTGCGCTCCCAGGCCTTGGGCATGTCGATCATCTTGAGGTTCCACTGCTGCGCGTACGCCGGATCATTCGGCGTGTAGCTGGCGTGGACCTGCATCAGCGGCTCGGCGGACTCGACGTCCGGGTTCTGGCGGATGCGCGCCAGCACGCCCTCGACGTCGTCCACGCCCACCGCGACCGTGATCGCCTCCTCGGCGCTCTCGGGCGAGTTGAGCTCCAGGTCCACGCCCCAGCCCCGCTCCCACGCGTCGAACTGGGCCTTGGTGGTGCCGTCCTTGAAGTCGACGACGATGGCGCCCGGGACCACGTCCTCGGAGGCCAGCTCCGCGAGCGAGGCGGCGGGACGCGGTGGAACCTCCGTCTTCGACCCGCCCCCGTCGCCACAGCCGGGAATCACCGACAGGCTCAGGGCCAGGGCCGCGCCCCCCACTGTCCATCGCACCATCCGCATCGGGCTACTCCTTGAGGAACGAGGCACGCTTCCGGAAGACCCCTACGAACGAACGACGGAACGATTGGGTCTGCACTTGCAGTCTGTACGCCCACTCTCCCCCCGTGCAAGTCCCGGAGGTTGAAGAAACATGAAGATTTCCGGTGGGTTGAACGGCATCGGTCATCCGCCGGAGAGCTTCCGGAGCCAGGCCGACACGGCCCGTCCCACGTGAGGCAGGTTGTGGTGGAAGGCGGCCCCGGCGTCGTCGATGACCTCGAAGTCCCCTCCGGCCCGCATCACCGCGTCCGCCACGCCCGCCCGGGGCAGGCGCCCATCCTGCTCGCCCTGCACCACCAGCAACGGACAGGTGACACGCGCGAGGATGGCCGGGTCGATGTCCGCGGGCGCCACCAGGCACAGCCCCCCCACCTGGGCGTTTCGAGCCTGGAGCGCGAGCGCCACCTGGGCGCCTCCGTGCAGCGCCGCCACCGCCACCGCGCGGGTCCCCGCGTTCTCCAGGAGGACCTGCAACGCGGCCTCGGCGTCCTCGAGCAACGCGATATCCCGTCCCCGCTTCCCCTGGCTCGCCCCGACGCCCCGGTGGTTGAAGCGCAGCGTCGGGAACCCCGCGTGGGCCGCCGCCCAGGCCAGCTCCGCGGCCAGCACGTGATCCATGCCGCCCCCCTCGTCCGGGCGCGGCGGGATGATCAGCAGCGGCGGCGCGAGCTTGCCGCGATGCGCCGTGGCCTCCATCACCTCCGTCCCCACCGGCACCAGCGTGGAGCGCTCCAGGAACTGTCCCTTCTGCACCATGCCCCACACCTTACGCAGGCCCGCGCCCTCTCGCGACCGGATGACGCACCCACCCGCCGTCCTCCGGCGACCCGTCGACGCATCACGTCAATCCAACACAACGCAGCAGGTCATCTCTCACAGTCCTTGACACGTCGCGTTGGATTTCAGGAGTTGGGGCGAATTGCAGCGTTTGTGCGCAACTTCGGACGGCATCCTGGGACAATGGGGCAAGGACTGTTTCTTCCCCCATTTTCCGTCCGCAGGAGCCCCCCTTCATGAGCACCATCGAGCGCGGCCGCAGCCTCCCCCAGGTTGGCACGAGCACCCGCAACACCATCGCCCGTGCCCCGGAGACGAACGCGGCCGTGACGCCGGCGGTGCAGTCGAACGTGGCGCGGGTGGTGGACGGCTTCGACGCCAACAAGACGACGAGCAAGGCGGCGGTGTCCGGTGTCTTCACGGCGCCCGCGGGTTCGAAGGACAAGGTCTACGACGGCAAGCTGGTGGGCGCGAATGGCCAGACGTTCCAGCCCGGCACGCCGCTGAGCGACATCCCCGCCGTCACGCCGCGCAACAACCCGAACGCGACGGGTACCGTCATCTACACGAACGGGATGATGACGACGAAGGAGAAGCAGGACTCGGAGCTGCAGGCGCTCGCCGACAAGACGGGCATGCGCGCCATCGGCATCCACAACGCGACCCAGGGCTTCGTCTCCGACCTGCTCCAGTGCGTGAAGGACAAGCTGGACAAGGGCACCAACCCCGCCGTGGACACGCTGGCGGACACCGTCTACTCGGAGCTGAAGGCGGGCCGTGACGTGCACCTCGTCGGCTACAGCCAGGGCGGCCTCATCACCTCGCGCGCGCTGAGCGACGTGGCGCGCCGGCTGCGCATCGAGGATGGGATGTCGAAGGCCGACGTCGAGAAGACGATGAGCCGCCTGAAGGTGGAGACCTTCGGCGCCGCGGCCGGCACGTACCCGGACGGCCCGCAGTACGTGCACTACATCAACAACCGCGACGCGGTCCCCACGCTCTTCGGCCTGGGCAGCAAGGGCTGGACGCCGGGCGACCTGCTGCGCCACGCGGGCAAGGGTGCCCAGGTCCACTACTTCTCCGAGGACACCGTCTTCAGCGGCGCCCACTCGCTGACGGGCACGTACCTCAACCACCGCGTCCCGTTCGACCAGGCCCGCGCCGGCCAGTTCTGATGTCTCCCTCGCCAGTCGTGGTATTCAACGTCCATGACGCGTGACGAGGCGACGCAGCTGGTGCAGTCGTACCTGAAGGCCATCGGCGTCCACCTGAGCCCTGGCCTCAACGCCAAGGGGCTCGGTGGCGCGGCGGTGGGCGAGGCGCAGCTGTACTTCGAGCACACCGACACCGACGGCGTGCTCAAGTGCAGCGCGCTCATCTACCGCTTCCGTGACGCGCCGCGCCCCGGCGTGCTCGACGGCTTCCGTGACGAACAGAAGGCCGGCACCGACACGGGCGGCGGCACCGTCGACTTCGAGCCGGAGAGCAAGAGCCTCTTCCTCAGCCGCAGCTACACCACGCCCCCGCTGGACATCGTCTTCGCCTCGGAGATGAGCAAGCTCAACCAGGCCAGCCTCGCGTGGGGCGGCGACGTGTTCGAGCGCGTGGCGTCGAAGGTCTTCCCCGCGAAGTAGCCCGGCCATGGCCTTCGTCTTCCCTCCCCGCCTCCGGTGGCTTTTGACCTCCATCGGGCTGGCGAAGCCGCCTCCGCCCGCGGGAGGCCCCATGACGCGCGACGCGGCACGCCGGCTGGTGGCCTGGTACCTCCAGACGCGCGGCGCGGGCGCGAGCGAGGGCCTCAACGCGGAGGGCTTCGGCGGCGTCATGCTCGGCGGCGCGCAGCTCTACTTCGAGCACCACGAGGCGACACGGACGCTCGAGTGCAGCGCGCTCGTCTACCGCTTCCACGAGGTCCCCAAGCCGGGCGTCATCGACGGCTTCCGCCAGGAGGCCACCGAGGGCACCGACGCGGGCGGCGGCACCGTGGACTACGAGCCGGAGAACCGGAGCCTCTTCCTCAGCCGCGAGTACACGACGATGCCCACGGGCGTCGCGTTCGAGACGGACATGGCGCGCCTCATGGAGGCGAGCCAGGCGTGGGGCACCACCGTGTTGGATCGCGTCGCCTCGCGCGTCTTCGGGACGTGAGGCGGGCCTCGCGCCGGCGAGGCCTGGAGTCCACGACGCTCCAGGCCCCTTCGACGACGCGACGGGCGGCTACACCGCCTGGAGCACGTAGAACTTGAGGTACTTGCCCTCGGGGAACTGCAGCCGCACCGGGTGGTCCGGTGGCTGGTAGCGCTCCTCGACCAGGGCCAGGTCCACGCCGGCCTTGAAGCCCGCCTCGCGCACCGCGCCCATGAACTCGTCCGGGCTCACGCGCGCCGAGCACGACGCCGTGGCGAGCAGCCCCCCGGGCCGGAGGATGGCGAGCGCCTGCCGGTTGAGCGACGCGTACCCGTCGATGGCCGCCTGCACCGCGCGCTGGCTCTTGGCGAAGGCCGGCGGGTCCAGGATGAGCAGGTCGAAGGTGCGGCCCTCTTCCTTGAAGGACTGGATGATCTCGAACACGTCCGCGGCGAGGAAGTCGTGCTTCTCCGCGGGCAGCCCGTTGCGGGTGAAGTTCTCACGCGCCAGGGCGATGGCGTCCGGGTCCTGGTCCACGGAGAACACGCTGTTGGCCCCGCCCAGCGCCGCGTTGACGGAGAAGCCGCCGCTGAAGCTGAAGCAGTTGAGCACGTCCCGCCCCTTCGCCAGCCGGCGGATGAGGTGGCGGTTCTCCCGCTGGTCGAGGAAGAAGCCCGTCTTCTGTCCACGCCACACGTCGACCAGGAACGTGGCCCCCCGCTCACGGATGGCCACCTGCTCCGGCGCCTGGGGGCCGTGCAGCATGCGGCCGGAGCCCCGCCCCTCGTCGTCCTCCACGTCGTCGCGCGCCACCTCGTCGCGGCCGACGATGCCCTTGAGGCCCGGGACGCCCGCCTTGAGCGCCTCGACGATGAGCGGGCGGTAGGGCGTCAGGCCCGCCGAGTACAGCTTCAGCACCGCCCAGCCCGCGTAGAGGTCCACCACCACGCCCGGCAGGCCATCGCCCTCGCCGTGGATCAGCCGGTAGCTGTCCGTGTCGGTGAGGTCGATGAGGGCCTGACGCTCGGCCAGGGCCTGACGGACGCGCCGGGCGATGAAGCCCGCGTCCACCGTGTCGCGCGAGTCCCGCGTCAGCACGCGCACCGCGATGGCGGAGTGCGGGTCGTAGTACCCGCGCGCCACGAACTTCCCGTTCTCCGTCAGGTCCACCACGGCGCCCGCGGGAATCTTCGGGATGGACTCCAACGCCTTGCGGAACACCCACGGGTGTCCGGCGCGCAGGTGGCGCCCCAGTCCTCGCGCCAGCTCCAGCTTCACGACATTCACGGTGTCACTCCTCACGGGCCGCGCGGCCCCGGCGAGCGAGGATGGCCCGGGCCAGCTCCTCGAACCCCCGCCCCTCCGGCGCCCGGGTGATGAAGGCCGGCGGCGCGTCGATGCGGTCCAGCACCGCGCGCACGTTGGCCACGCCCACGCCCAGCTCGAATGCCTCGAACATCGGGGCATCGTTGAAAGAATCCCCCGCGTAGACGTACCGACCGTCCCGCGGGTCCAGTTGCTCGCCCCACGCCACCTTCGCGAAGCGCCGCGTGGCGCTCAGCTTGTCGAACCGCCCCAACCAGCAGTTGACGTGCACCGACGAGCGCACCGCCGTCACCCCGCGCGCGCGCAGCAGCGACTCGATGCGGGAAGCCCCCTCGTCCCCCAGGCGGGCCTCCTCGTTGTAGTCCACCGCGAGGTCCACCTCCGTGTACGCGCTGTCCACCGACAGCCGCGCCCCGGGCACCTGGCGCAGCACCCGGGCCACCTCCGCCTGGAGGCGCTCGCGGTTCGCCACCCGCTCGGCGGGCCGCTCCCAGTACACCTTGCGCAGCTGCCCCCGGGCCCCTCGCAGGAAGAACAGCCCGCCGTTCTCCACGATGACGCCGTCCACGGGCAGCTGCCGCGCCCAGGCCTCGCCCCACCCGGCGGGCCGGCCACTCACCAGGACCACGCGCAGCCCCGCGTCGGACAGCCGCTCCAGGGCGCGCACCGTGTCCGCGCGCAGCTTGTGTCCCGTGGTCAGCGTGCCGTCCACGTCCGTGAACACGCCCGCCACCCTCGACAGGTCCGCCTCGCGCAGCGGACGCGGCGCCACCTCCACCCTCGCCGACGCGGTCATCACATCACGTCCAACTGGGCCAGGAGCCCCTGGAAGGCCTCGATGCTCACGCGCAGCTCCACGCCCGTGAGCTGCGCCAGCGGCTGCTTGCGCGCCTTGCGCAGGAAGGTGTCCAGCTCCGCCTCGCGCCCGTAGAGCGCCTGCCCCAGGCCCACCGCCTCCGCCAGGAGCTTCGCCGAGGAGGCCTCGTCCGACTCCACCAGCGACTGGGCCCGCTCGAGCCGCACGCCACAGGAGGCCCACACCTCGCGGTCGTGGATGATGAGGATCTGCCGCTGGTTCACCGCGGACAGGCCGCGCACGAAGGACTCCAGCTCCTCCACCACCTTGAGCAGGTCCACGCGAGAGGGATTGGGCAGGATGGCCAGCCGGCCCACCTCCGCGCGCATCTCCACGATGTGGCGCTTGTCCTGGGCGCGGAGGTTGCGGTACGCGGCGGTGCGCCCGAACGCGTCCAGCTCCGTCTGGAGCTGCTGCGCGTTCCACTGCACGTCCTCCGGCTCCGCCTCGCGCACCTTGTTGAGCCGCGCCGCCAGGATGCGCGCCAGGTCGGAGGTGATGGCGCGCACCGTCACCGCCGCCTTCACCTCCGCCTCGTGGCCCGGCACCACCTGCGCCCGCGACACCTCCGCGAACGTCGACGCCGTCTCGAAGACGAGGTTGCCCACCTGCTCACGGAAGCGCGCGCGGAAGCGTTGGATCTCCGCCAGCAGCGTCCACCGGTCGCTCACCACGGACGGGTTGCGCATGGCCTCGCCCAGTTGGGTGACGCCCTGGGCGAGCTGCTGCATCGACTCCTGGAGGATGGCCGTGGGGTCCTGCCCCGACGAGCCCCTCGGGCGCCCCGCCTCGTTCGCCGCGCGGCTCACCGTGTCCGCCAGCCCACCGGGAGGCTGCGCCGGGAACTGCTCGCGGATGACGTTGAGCAGCGCGTTGACGTCCATCACCGTGTCCCGGATGACGGGCGCCATCTCCTCCCAGAGCGACAGGTCCGGGCTCGAGTCCACCACCGGCGTCTCGTACTTCACCAGGTCCATGTCGCTCAGCCGGCCGATGGCGGCGGCGGCGGCGGCGTACACCTTGCGCAACCGGCCGGAGAACGCCCGGTCGGGCAGCGCCTGGAGGATTTCCTCGAGCCTCTTCAGGAGGGAGGTCTGCGGGTTTTCAGCGTCAACGGACACGGGGGGCACACTCTAGCGCTCGACTTCCGCGCGGGGGAGTTCTAGCACTCACCCCGGGGCCCTGCCGCAAGGTCCGGGAGCGCTACGGGATGATCCAGGTCTGTCTGTTGAAGGAGGGAGCCCTCTTCACGGGTGGTGAGGAGCTGCTCGAACAGGAAGGCAGGAAGTGGATCGACGTCCTGCACCCCGACGAGGCGGTGATGGCTCGCCTGGCGGAGCGCTTCGGCCTGCACAAGCTCGCCGTCGAGGACTGCCTCCACCTGGACCAGCGCCCCAAGCTGGAGGAGTACCCCAACCACGTCTTCGTCGTGCTCCAGGGCTTCACCGCCGCGGGCAAGGACGTGTGCGCCCTGACGATGCATGAGCACCACTTCTTCCTCGCGAAGGAATGGATCATCAGCGTCCACGAGCTGCCGTTCACCGGCCACGACGCCGTCGTCCAGCGCGTGAAGAGCGACCCGAGGGGCACGCTCGAGCGGGGCACGGACTTCATCCTCTACCTGCTCGCGGACGGGCTGGTGGACGCGCAGTTCCCCCTGCTCGACGCGTTCAACGACGAGCTGGAGGACCTGGAGGTGGCCATCTTCGAGAACGCGGAGAAGTCCCAGCTCCAGCGCATCTTCGAGATGAAGCGCACGTTGGTGCAGCTGCGCCGCGTGCTGTCGCCCCAACGCGACGTGGTGGGGTTGATGGCCCGCCGGGGCATCCCCAACGTGGACGAGCGCTCCACCCTCTACTTCCGCGATGTGTACGACCACCTGGTGCGCCTGTACGAGGCCATCGACGCGGGGAGGGACCTGCTGGGCAACGTGATGGACGGCTACCTGTCCATGGTGGCCAACAAGACGAACGACATCACCAAGCAGCTCACCATCTTCGCCACCATCTTCCTGCCCCTTTCGTTCATCGTCGGATTCTTCGGGCAGAACTTCGAGGTGCTGTCGGGGCGGGTCTCGTACTACGCGATGTGGGCGATGATCATCATCCTGCCCGTGGGCCTGTTCCTGTGGTTCAAGCGCAAGCAGTGGCTCTGACAGGCCATTGTCCGGAGGCCGAATGCTGACCGTCACCGTGGATGGAACCCCGCTGCACTACCGGGACGTGGGCCAGGGCCCGCCGGTGTTGCTGCTCCACGCCTTCCCCCTCAATGGCGACGCCTTCGATGCCCAGGTGAGGGCGCTGTCGGGGCGCTTCCGCTTCATCGTCCCGGACCACCGGGGCTTCGGACAGAGCATGCCCGGAGAGGGCCCCACGGAGATGTCCCGCATCGCCAAGGACGCCCTGGGCATCCTCGACGCGCTGAACATCGACCGGGCCGTGGTGGGTGGCGTCTCCATGGGGGGCTACGCCGCCATGGCGCTGCTGCGCGAGGACGCGGGGCGCGTCGCGGGGCTCGTGCTGGCGGACACCCAGTGCACGGCGGACGACGAGGCCGGCAAGGCCCGGCGGGAGGCCTCCGCGAAGGAGGTCCTCGAGCGCGGAGAGGACCCGCTCATCGAGTCGCTCCTGCCCAAGCTGGTGGTGGGTGGACGACAGTCCCCCGTGGGTCACCAGGTGGAGGCGATGATCCGCACCGCCTCGCGCCAGGGCATCGCCGCCGCGCAGCGGGGCATGGCGCTGCGCCCGGACAGCAAGGACATCCTCGCGCGTTACGCGGGCCCCACGCTGGTGGTGGTGGGCGAGCACGACGCCACGACCCCGCTGGAGAAGGCGAGGCAGATGGTGGACCTCGTCGTCGGCGCCCGGCTGGAGGTCATCCCCGGCGCCGCCCACCTGTCCAACCAGGAGCAGCCGGAGGCGTTCAACGCCGTCCTGGACGACTTCCTCTCCTCGCTCTGACGCCTCAGCGCGCCCGGCCCATCGAGCGCCGGGCCTCCGCCAGGACGTTCGGCTTCACGAGGTAGCCGAAGCCCGCGTTGTGCAGGCGCACGAGGAGGTCGTCCCGGGTCGTCCGCATCACCTCGGCCGCCTCGTCCAGCGCCCAGTCCGACGCCGCGAGCTGCTGGAGCAGGTAGGCCCGCCGCGTCTGGGCCGAGGAGAGCCGGAACGTCTTCAGGTACTCCAGCGCCCCATCCGGCCCGACGATGGCCTCGCCCAGGTGGTTCTCCTCCGAGGGGACGAGGCTCGTGTGGAAGCGCTGGAGCAGGAACGGCCCCGCCTCGTACACCTTGCGGGACGTCACCTCGACCCCGAACAGCCCGCCGGCCATGAAGGCGTGGAAGTCGCCCCAGTCCGCGCGCATGCGGGAGACCTCCGCCTTCAGGTCCTCCAGGTTGGCGACCCGCGCGTCGTCGATGGAGAGCCCGAGCGGAGGGGCCTCGGTGAGGAAGCCGAACTGGAGCAGCAGCTCGCCGTAGAAGTCCTCCAACAACGTGCGGTGCAGCAGGCGGTAGTCGTCCGGGTGCGCGACGATGAACGCGGACAGCAGCTCGTCCGCGTTGAACAGCAGCAGGCCCACCTGACGCTCATGCAGCTCGAAGGTGCGCAGGGCCCCGTCCAGGAGGGGTTCGCTCCAGCCCGGGACGGCCTGCTCCGAGCGAGGGCTCAGCCCCCGCGCGAGCGCCTCGCGCGAGTACTCCGACCACGCGATGTCCGGCCCCCCGAAGTGCAGCGCCAGGAACCCCTCCATCGCCAGGTGCAGGGGCAGCATGCGCAGCTGGTGCTTGTCCTCGCGATGCACCATGCGATGCAGCAGCCGGACCGACCCGGGCCCGGCCTTCGTCCGCTTGCCGTCCTGGGCCTGGAGGCGCGTGCCATAGGTGGCGTCGGCCTGACGCGGGCTCCAGTCCACCACCAGACCGTGGGGGATGTACGTGACGTACGCGAGGCCCCGCCCCTTCAGCGCCCCTTCGAGGGTGACGACGGACAGGTCCTCGCCGTAGCGGCGCCGGGACAGGCGCAGGTCGTCGCGCACCACGTCCCGCAGCACGGGAACCAACCGCAGGCGCCCCCAGACCTGCGACGGCGCGAGCCGCAGCCCCCGAGGCTCCAGCTTCTGGATGAGCCGCGTGTCCTTCATGCCTCGCCCTCCTCCGCGGCGCGCGAGCGCAGCCCGGCGTCCCGCTCCAGCCAGGGCGCCACGCGCGCGGCGAGGTACTGCTCCAGCTCCCGCAACGTGGCCGTCCCCTCCGCGAAGCGCGCGAAGCCCAGCACCGTCGGCAGGTCCTCGGCGTCGCGCACGCCCACCGTGGGCACGGCCAGGCCGAACGCGCGCGGCGAATACTCCTCCGCGTCGAACACCGGGTTGACGTGCACCAGGGCCGTGCGCCGCGCTGGGTCCAGCTTCGCGCGGTACACCCGGGTCAGCTCGGCCACGGCGCCGGGAGGGTCGTTGTCGTAGCCATCCGAGACGATGACCACCAGGTCCGCCCCCCACGACAGCGCCTCCAGCAACGGCGTGGCCAGGTCCGACTGCCCCCGCGCGGTGGCGAGCAGCGGTTCCTCCACCGGGCTCGTCCAGAAGGCGCGGAACTCCCGCGCCGCGCCCTCCAGCAGGTAGTGCGCCGCCAGCGCCACCGCCAGCGGCCGGCGACGCTTCTGTGACGAGCCGGACGCCGAATAGCTGTTGTCCAGCACCACCGCGACGCGCCCCAGCGCGGAGGGCGCACGCGCCAGCACCCGCGCCGCGGACCGCTCCAGCGCCGCGTGCAGCTCCGCGCGCCTCGCCCTGCGTGTCTCGACGTCCAGCGACAGCGCATACGACGCCAGCTTCGTCAGCGGCGCCCGCGCCAGGTCCACCGGCGGCTCCACCCCGCCCTCTCGCGCCGCGGACTCCTGGAGGCGCAGGCGCTCGGCCTGGGTGAGGCGCGGCTCGATGCGCTGGAGGAACACGTCCCGGGGCACGCCGTGCCGCGAGGCCAGCCCCTCCGCCACCGTGAAGGGCAGCCCGTAGAGCGCCCCCTGGGAGAAGTGCGCCTGCCGGAACGACTCCAGCAGCGGCTCGACGAAGACGCGCTTCTTCCAGCCGTGGAACAGGAAGGGCCCCGTCTCACCCGGGAGCTTCAAGTGGCAATGCGCCGCCGTGGCCCGCAGCTTGGACCGGTACTTCACCGCGTCGAACGGCAGGTGGCTCCGTCCGGCCACGTACTCCCGGGCGACGGCGCGCGCGCGCCGGTTGTTGATGCGCCGCGAGCGCAGGGACTCCAGGACACGGAAGGCACGCTGCGTCGGCAGTCCCCGCAACGCCGCGGCGATGAGGGCCCCCTCCTCCCGGCGGTCCTCGGCGTCCACCGGGCTGCCGGCCGCGAGCAGGTTGAGGAGGATCTGCGCCTGGTTGAAGTGGTTGATGCCCGCCGCGAGCGTGCGGCGGTACAGGCGCCGGTAGTTGCCCAGGATGTACTGGTGCAGGAACTCGATGGAGACCGTCTGGCCGCGCGCGTCGCCGTAGAACTCCCGCTGCCCGGTGCAGGAGAAGCACGCGTTGACGAACATCACCAGGTCCTCGCGGGCGACCTGTTCGATGCGGACTTCGCGGGTCGGCGACATCGTGCGCGCGGCCTCCGGGCCGGAGAGACGAGCGCCGCTCGGGGAAGAGTGAAACGACCAGCGTGTCAGGCTCCAAAGGCTTGAATCGGAAGTCGCATCGGAGTCCCGCGAGCGGCACGCTCACGCTACCACACGACCGCCGCCCCGAGGACCTGACGCGCCCGTGCCCGCCTCAGGGCTGGCACGTCACCTCGGAGTCCACCACCGTGCAGGACGAGCAGGAGGCCGTCTCCACGAGCACGCCCTGGCGGCACTCCAGCATCGCCTTGCCATCCTTGCTGCACAGGCCCTTGCCCTCGGCGGTGACCGCGCACGCGTCGCCCGCCCCGTTGAGGGACGTGTCGCAGCGCACCGTGTCACCGGACTCGCGGCAGCCGAGCGGCCCTCGGCACTGGACCTCCCGCAGCTTGCCGTCGCGACACTCGAGGGCCAGCACGGCGTCCTGGCAGATGAAACCACCCCCGTCGCAGTCGTCGCCCACGCTCTGACCGCAGCCGGCGAAGAAGAGGGAGCCCACAACGGACACGAGGACGAAGAGAGGACGGTTCATGGCGCTGCAGCCAATATTTCGAGCGTCCCGCTCCCGGTCAACCACCCAGTGTCGCCTGGAAGAAACGCCGGAAGTTTCCACCCATGACTCGTTCCACCCATGACTCCGGGTGGCGCCGCAGCAGTGCCGTGGTGAGCAGGTGCAGGTCGGTGACGTCCTTCATCCCCTTGGGCAGCGGCACCATGCCGTCGTAGTCCGAGCCCAGGCCCACCCCCTCCTCGCCCATGACGTCCACCGCGTGCTCGATGTGGCGAACCACGTCGTCCACGGTGTCCCCTCCCAGATACACCGGGGCGAAGATGATGCCCACCACCCCGCCCCGGTCCGCGATGAAGCGCAGGGATTCGTCGCTCAGGTTGCGCCACCCGCCCCCCGCGGCGCGCACCCCCGTGTGGGAGCAGAAGAAGCGCACCGTCGGGTGGGCGAAGAGGTCCGCCAGCGTCCGC
Organism: Myxococcus stipitatus; assembly: GCF_021412625.1. Next base: position 31,698 of record NZ_JAKCFI010000019.1, read on the forward strand.
TCGGAGGCGTGGGCCACGTCCACGCTCATCCCCAGCCGCGCCATCTCCTCCATGACGTCCCGCCCCAACCCGGTGAGGCCCCGGTTTCCCATCATGGGAAACGACGAGCCCCCCAGGTCGTTGTTCGACAGGTGCGTCAGCCCCATGAAGCGCACGCCCCGCCGGTGCAGCTCCGCCAGCCGCTCGACCCGGCCCTCGATGGCATGCCCGCCCTCGATGCCCAGCACCGCGGACAGCCGCCCCCGGGCGAGGTTGTCCTCCAGCGACGACCCCGTCGTGGCCACCCGCACCGAATCCCCCGAGGCCCGACAGAACGCGTCCATGCGCTCGAGCTGCCACAGCGCCCGCGTCCACTCGCTGGCCCGGGCCTCGCGCGGCCACCCCCGCCACGCGGCGAACACCGGGAAGCCGCCGATGAAGGGAAAGCCCCGGGTGACGATGGTGAAGCACTGGAGCTTCACCCCCGCCTCGCGCAGGCGCGGGAAGTCCACGTGCCCCTCGTCGGAGCGGACTCCCAGGTCCCGGTTCCACATGAGGGAGTCCGCGTGTCCGTCCGCGATGCACCAGCGCTGGTGGAGCTCGTTCACGTCGCCCATAGGGGCCTCAGTCTGCCCATCCGTACACGCCAGACAAGAGCGGCCCCGGTGCCGGCGCCGCGAAGGCCCCGCTCACGGACCGGCCAGCCGCGCCTGGGGCCCGGGCGTCTCCTGGAGGGGCTCCTCGTCCGGCCCGAGCACGTCCGCGCCCCGGCGGCGGGCGCGCGCGTCGCGACGCACCTGGGCCACCTCCCGCTCCGCCTCCGGCGGACCATAGGCGTAGCCCAGTCCCCCGAGCACCGCCCGCAGTGCGTCCCGGAGTTCCTCCGCGCTCTGGAAGCGCTCCGCGGGTTCACGGCGCAGCAACCGCCCCAGGATGGTCCGCAGCGGCGCGGAGAGCGCCCGCGTGGCGTGGGCGACGTGTTCGGGGGACAGGCACGCCATGCGCGCGGCCATCAGGGGCGCGCTCAGCCAGCTGGGTGACTCCGCCTGGAGGTGTTCGCACTCCGGCGGAGGCGCCGTGGCGAGCGCCGCGCGCTCCACCTCCTCCAGGTCCAGCAGGTGCATCCCGGTGAGCAGCTCCAGGAGCACCACGCCCAGGGAGAACAGGTCCGCGCGCCCATCCAGCGGGCGCCGCAGCAGCGCCTCCGGCGAGGCATAGGCCAGGTCGCCCCGCACGACGTGGCCCTCCGTGTCCGCGCGCCCGGGCAGCTTCGCCCACGCCAGGGCGAAGTCCGCCAGCTTCACGTTCCCCCAGGTGTCCACGCGCAGCGTGCGCGGGCTCACGTCCCGGTGGACGATGCCCAGCGGCCGGCCGGTGTCGTCCTCCAGCGTGTGGGCGTGGTGCAGCGCGTCCGCGACGTGCGCGCCCACGTACAGCGCGAAGGCCTCCGACAGCGGCCTGCGCCGCAGTGCCGCGAGGCTGACGAGCGTCTCCAGGCTGCGCCCCTCCACGTACTCCATGACGAGGTGGGGCGCGCCGTCATGCACGCGCACCAGGAACACCTGGGCGATGGCCGGATGGGACAGGCGCATCAGCAGCTTCACCTCCTCCCGCAGGCGCGCCCGCCCGAGCGCGTCCCCGGAGTCCCGCAGGCGCTTGACGAGCACCAGGTCCCCGGGCGAGTCCGCGTAGTGCCGGCGCGCGACGAGCAGCTCTCCCGGGCCACGGCCTCCCAGGTAGCGGATCAGCTCGTAGGAGGTCGCTCCGGTGGAGAAGAGGATGAACGGTCTGGACGAAGGGGATTCGGGGTGACGGGTACCCATGCGGCTCCTGGTGGCGAGGCCCTCCCCAGGGTTGGGAAGGCGTGGGAAGACCCCACCGCCCTCTCCTACCACCCACGTCCGACACTCCCTTCCAACCCTCCAGGACGGATTCCCGGAAGAAAAGGAAACGGCCCCCGCCGGAGCGAGGGCCGTCCCAGGGCGGCCCGTGAGGAGACGGACCGCCCACCTGCGCCGTCGACTACCGCGTGGTCGGCGTCACCGCCTGGGTGACGCTCAGCTCCCGGACCACCATGTCCTTGCCGTCCTGGACGTACGAGGCGCGGACCTGGTCCCCCTCCTTGATGTCGCCCAGCTTCACGGGGCGGTTGTTCTGGAGGATGCGGCTCTGGTCGTTCGTCTTCAGCTTGAGCTGGCGGTTGTTCGAGGTGTCGACCACGGTGAGCGAGTCACCGCCGGCGGAGATGACGCGCCCCTGGACGCTGACCGCGGCCGCCGTGGCCCCCGCCGCGCCGGAGCCGCCCAGCGCCAGGTCCTCCTGGTTGTTGCGCTCGGCCTCGCTCAGGTCCCGCTGCTCGTCGCGCACGTCCTCCTGCGCGCTGGCGATGTCCTCCCGGGCGTCGCGCCGGGTCTGCGCCATGTCCTCGCGCGCGTCGCGCTGCGCCTCGGCGACGCCCTGGTTCTCGTCCGCCTGGGCCCGCGCCAGGTCCTTCTGCTCTTCCTGACGGATCTCCGCCGTCTTCTGCTGAGCCTCGGCCTGCGCCTCGGCGACGTCCTGGCGCTCCTCGGCGACGTTGTCCCGCTTGCACCCGGTCATCATCGCCACCGCCGCAACAGCACCGACTGCCATCATGAGCTTGCGCATATTCTCCTGCCCCTTTCAGTAGGCTGTCCGGTCGAGCCTCTGTCTCCCGGTGTTGGCCAGAAAGTGGGCGTTCCCCCTCCCCCCGGAAAGGGGTTGTCACAAGCATCGGGCATGCCCAGGGAGCCCACGCCGACGGCACGGCGCACGGCTGGCCGGCCGCTCTGCGTGGGAACAAACCCCGACGACGGTGGGTGGCCCGTGGCGGGGCGGCTACCCGCCGTCGCCCGCGCCGCCGTCAGCAGCTCCCGCGTCGGACGTGCCCGCGTCCGCGTCGACGGAGCCGTCGTCGCAGAACGGGGCCCCACCGAGCGCCCACCGCGCGAGCAGCGCGCGCTCCTCGGCCGAGGGGACGGGCACGGCGCTGCCGCTGGGGGGCATGTCCTGGAACACGGAGGCCCGCTGGCGGATGCGCTCGGCCTTCGCGAAGGCCCCGGGCACCGTCCCGGCGCCGCTCCCACCGTCCACGCCGCCGTCCGGTGGCGCGTAGTAGTCCAGCCGGAACGTCGCCACCTGGCTGCCGCTGGTGTCCGCGCCGTGGCAGGTGCTCACGCAGCTGGCGGCGAGGATGGGCTGGATGTCCCGGCAGTACGTCGGCACCGGTCCCGCGTCACCGCCCCCCGCGTCCGGCGTGCCGGGCAGCCCCAGCACCTCGCACGTCCGCCCCGCGCCGGGCCTCACCGCGACACAAACGTGCGTGTCCGGGCAGTCGCCGGGCCACTCGCACGTCTTGCCGGTGAAGTCCGTCACGTCGATGGTGCAGGCCACGGCGAGGCCGACGCACACGCACGCGCTCGCGAGGAGTTTCTTCATGGGATGGGCTCGTCGTGGAAACGAAGACAGGGACGGAAGGGAAGACGCCGCGACTCAGGGACCACCGGTGGCGCCGGCATCGGTCCCGCCGTCGGCGTCACAGAAGGGCGCGCCCCCCGCCACCCACCGGGCGATGAGGGCGCGCTGGGCGTCCGTGGGCCGGGTGACGGTGGCGGGGCTGTTGGTGGGAGGCATGTCCCGCGTGTCGAACGCCCGCACCTTGATGCGCGCCGCCTTCGACTTCGCGCCAGGCACGTCGTTGCCGGTGGGCTCGTAGTAGTCGAGCCGGAACGACGCCACCTGGCTGCCGCTGGTGTCCGCGCCGTGGCAGGTGCTCACGCAGCTGGCGGCGAGGATGGGCTCGATGTCCTGGCAGTACGTCGGCACGGGGCCCGCGTCGACGCCACCGTCCGCGCTCGCCTGGGCCGGCGGGTAGCGGACCTCGCACGTGCGCTGGCCCTCGACGCCCGTCGACGAACAGGCATAGAGCGACGGGCAGTCGGAATCTTCCGAACACGCGCGACCGGCGACTTCGTCCATCTGGATGGAGCAGGCCATGGCGGCGAGCAGCGCGCCGCAGGCGGTGAGGGGGACCCAGGAGCGGTTGAGCACGGGAGGTCGGTTCAGAAGTGGTAGGTCAGGCTGGCCGCGTCGGCGGCCTCGTCCGGGAGCAGCTCCAGCACCAGGCCGTACAGCACGGCGGCGCCCGCGGCGACGTAGAGCACGTTGGCGGTGGCCGAGGCGGCCTTCGCGCGGTCCATGCCGACGCGCGCGTCCCGGGCGGACGCCAGCCCCTGCGCCCGCTTCGCCTCGCCCTGGGCGAAGAACCCCAGGCCCAGGCCCCCCAGCGCGAGCACGCCGCCCGCCACGAAGGCGTAGCGGTGGCCATGCAACACGGGCGTGGAGGCGCGGACGGGCGCGTCGACGGCGGCGGTCGGCGCGTCCGCCGGGGGCGACTCCTCCGCGACAGCGGTGATGGGCAACCCGAGCGCGACGACGAGCGCGGTGGAGACAAGCCTGCTGGGAGCCATGAGCATGACGCCAAGTATACCGGTGATGATGGCGGACGTACTGTCCGAGTGTGCGTTGACAGCACGGAATCCCCCCTGTAGTGGCTCGTCCGGTCCCCTTCGCAAGGAGCCGTGAGGCCGTGCAGGTCTGGGTCAACGGAGAAACACGCGAGGTGCCGGAGGCGACGTCGCTTGCGGCCCTGTTGGAGTCGCTGCGGATCGGCGGTCCGGGCGTGGCGGTGGAGGTGAACGCCGAGGTGGTGCGCCGCGCCCGCCACCCCGAGCACCTCCTCCAGCCAGGGGACCGTGTGGAAATCGTCACCTTCGTCGGCGGCGGGTAGCGAGGAGTCACCCCATGAGCATCCAGGACAAGCCCTTCACCATCGCGGGAGTGACGTTCTCCTCCCGCCTCATCCTCGGCACGGGCAAGTACCCCAGCCACGAGGTCATGAAGCGCTGCCACGAGGCCTCCGGCACGGAGATGATCACCGTCGCCGTGCGCCGGCTGGACCTGAAGGCCACCGGCGAGGCGTCGCTGATGAACTGGGTCGACCGGCAGAAGCTGCGCCTGCTGCCCAACACCGCCCTCTGCTACACGGCGGACGACGCGGTGCGCACCTGCCGGCTCGCCGAGGAGCTGGGCATGAGCAAGTGGGTCAAGCTCGAGGTGCTCGGCGACGAGAAGACGCTCTACCCGGACGTGGAGGAGACGGTGAAGGCCGCCCGCGTCCTGGTCAAGGAGGGCTTCACCGTCCTGCCGTACACCAGCGACGACCCCATCACCGCGCGCAAGCTGGAGGACGCCGGCTGCGCCGCGGTCATGCCCCTGGCGGCCCCCATCGGCAGCGGCCTGGGCATCCGCAACCCGCACAACATCCGCCTCATCCTGGAGACGGTGAAGGTGCCCGTCATCGTCGACGCGGGCGTGGGCACCGCCTCCGACGCGGCCATCGCCATGGAGCTGGGCGTGGACGGCGTCCTCATGAACACCGCCATCGCCGGCGCGAAGGACCCGGTGCGCATGGCCATCGCCATGAAGAAGGCGGTGGAGGCCGGGCGCGACGCGTACCTCGCCGGCCGCATCCCCCGGAAGGCCTACGGCTCCGCCTCCAGCCCCATCGACGGCCTCGTCGAATAGCGCGGGCCCCTCCCGGTGACGCCCGTCCCCCGGCTCGTCGTCGTCACCGACTGGCGCCTGCCCCCGGACGTCCTCCTGCGCGCGCTCGACCGCGCGCTGGAGGCCGGCCCCGACGTCGCCGTCCAGCACCGCCACCCCGACGCCCCCACGCGCCAGTTCCTCGACGAGGCCCGCCAGCTCGCCTCGCTGTGCCAGGCCCGGGGCAACCCGCTGTTCGTCAACGGCCGGCTCGACGTGGCGCTGCGCGTGGGCGCCCACCTGCACCTGCCGGCCTCCGGCCCCCTCCCCCGGGACGTCCGCCCCCACCTCCCCCCGGGACGGCTCGTGAGCATGGCGGTCCACGACGCGCGGGAGGCGCGGGACGCGACGGGCGCGGACCTCGCGCTGGTGAGCCCCGTCTTCCCGCCCGGCTCCAAGCCCGGGGATACCCGCGAGACGCTCGGGCCCGAGGGCTTCCTCGCCGTGGCCCGTCAGCTCGCCTGCCCCGCCCTCGCCCTGGGCGGAATCACCCCCGAGCGGGCGCGGGGACTCCAGGGAGCGGCGGGCTTCGCCGTCATCTCCGCCGTGCTGGAGGCGGAGTCTCCCACGCGGGTGGCCCGGTCCCTCCTCATGGCCGCTCCGCCTTCCGCTATGCTGCGCGCCCTGTGAATTCCTCGACCCCTGCCTCCACGCTGCGCCCCCTCGCCATGGGCGAGATGATCGACCGCTCCGTCGCGTTCTGGAGAGGCCACCTCAAGCCCCTCTTCGTGCTGAGCCTCGGCTACACGTTGACGGCCTACATCATCGCGAAGGCGATCCTCGTAGCCACCCAGCGGTGGGCCCCTCTCGTCTACGCGCCGGACCGCGACGCGCTGGCGAAGGCGGACCCCACGGCCATGCTGGGACAGGCCGGCCTCATGCTGACGCTGTGGAGCGGCATGTTCCTGGTCGTCATCTGGCTCTACTGGCTCTCGATGGTCGCCACCGCCCGCTACGTGGCCTCCGCGCAGCTGGGCACGCCCGTCAGCCCCATGGACGGGCTGCGCCGCGCGCTGTCGCAGGCGGGGACGATGACGGGCGTCTACCTGCTGTCCATCGGCTGGTCCTTCCTCGTCACGTTCCTGCTGGTGCTGCCGGGGGGGCTGGCCCTCGGGGCGGGCGCGGTGCTGTCCTTCATGGAGTCCCCCGTGCTGGGCACCATCCTCGTCATCCTGGGCATCCTCCTGGCGGGCCTGGGCATGGTCGCGGCGATGCTCTGGTACTTCCTGCGCTTCCTGCTGGTGCCCCCCGTGCTCGCCATGGAGGACCTGGGGGTGTGGGCCGCGTTCAAGCGGTCGGGAGCCCTGCTGTCGGGGCGCGTGGAGCCGGGCTTCCTGGGACGGGTCGTGGTCCGGGCGATGATCCTCTTCACCGTCGTGAGCCTCATCCTGTTCTCGCTGCACATCGTCTTCACCATCCCGTCCTGGCTGGTGATGCTGCCGTACGGCAGCCCCTTCGACGCCACCACCCTGACGCGCACGCCGCAGTACCTGCTGGTGCCGGTGGAGATCCTCCAGACGGCGGCCCAGGCCGTCTTCTCCCCCGTCAACTTCGTCTTCTGCGCGCTCTTCTACCTGGACATGCGCGTGCGCCGCGAAGGGCTGGACCTGGAGCAGCGCCTGGGCGCCTCCGCGCCATCCTCCTCGCAGGCGGCCTGAAGCGGCCCGTCCCGAGCCCCACGTGAGCGTCCTGCCCCTCCTCATGGTGCTGACCGCCCTGCCCTGCGCCGAGCGCGAGGGCACTGCGCGCTCGCTGGAGGAGACCGCCCAGAGCCACCCGGACCAGCTCCCCGCCGCCCTGGACGCGCTGGCCCCGAGCCTGGGCGGCATGCCCCTGCCCCCCGCGCGCAAGGACGACACCGCCGTCGAGCGCGCCAGACAGGTCGCGGTGTTCCTCGAACACGCGTGCGCCCTGGAGGCGACCCAGGACGAGGTCCCCGCCGTCGTGCTGGCCCCTGCGGAGCGGCGGCGCCTGAAGGCCATCCTCGATCGCCCCGAGTTCGCCCGGGCCCGTCAGCGGCACGGCGACCTGCTCAAGCAGTGGATGCGGCGGCTCGAGGGCTGGCTGGAGGGCTTCTTCGAGTCCCGCGAGGCCCAGGGCTTCGCGGTCGCCACCCGCGCGGTGATGCTGGGACTGGCGCTGGCCGTGGTGCTGTGGGGCCTGCTGCGCCTGAGGGAGCGGGGTCGGCGCCGTCACCACGCGGCGCCGCGCTCCGGGCGCCCCGACCTGCCCGTCGTCCTCGATGCGCCTCCCGAACACCTGAAGCGGGCCCGCGCGGCGCTGGCGGACGACGCCCGGGAGGCGATCCGCGAGGCGCTGCTCGGACTGCTGTCCTCGCTCGAGGAGCGGCGATGGGCGCGTCCCGACCGGGTGCGGACCAACCGTGAGCTGGCGGCGGAGCTGCCGTCGCGCGGCGCTCCCGCCTCCGTGGTGGGCGAGGTCGAGCGGCTCGTCGGCTGGTACGACCAGGCGTTCTACTCGCTCTCCCCGGTGGGCCAGGACGATGCCGCGCGCTTCATCGACGCGGTGGAGCGGCTCCATCGCGAGCCCGTCGCGGAGGTCGCGGCGTGAAGAACGTCCGGACCCTCCTCACCTTCGCGGTGCTCGTCGTGCTCGCGCTCGCCCTGGGGCTGGCGGAACGGCAGGAAGCCCCCGAGTCGCCCATTCCCACCGTGGAGAACACGAGTGCCCAGGGTGCCCGCGCGCTCTACCTGTTCCTGCGCGAGGCAGGACGCCCGGTCGGCACGCTGCTCGACTCGCTGGAGACCCTCCCGAAGGACACCCGCACGCTCGTCATCGCCGCCCCCGAGGGTCGCCCCGTCACGGACGCGGAGGTGCTCGCGCTGCGGACCTTCGTCGGCGGCGGTGGCACGCTCGTCTACCTGTCCCCACGAGAGCTGGGGCGGCACCAGGCCGCCCTCGAGTCCTGGCTGAGGCTCGACGAAGGGCCGCTGCTGCCCTCCACCGAGCGGGGACTGGGCACGGACCTGGCCGACGCGGGAGGGACCACCGTGGACGTCTGGCTCGCCACGGGGCCCCTGCGCGGGTTGTCGTCGCTGCGCGTCTCCCAGGACCGGGGCATCGTGGTCCGCCACGCGGATGCCGTTCCCCTCGCGGGCCTGGGCGGCGCGGTGGTCCTCTGGCGACGCGCCATCGACAAGGGCGAGGTGTTCGTCCTCGCCGGCGCGGACCTGGTGGAGAACCGCCGCCTGGAGCTGCTGGACAACGCGGCCTTCTGGGACGCGCTCTCCCGTCGGGGGCCGCTGGTCTTCGACGAATACCACCACCTCCAGGCCCCGCCCCCGCCGCTGTCGCGGGGCATCTGGGTGTTCGTCGCCCAGGTCCTGACGGTGGGGCTCGTCTACGCCGTCTCCCGAGGGACGAGGTTCGGCGCGCCCCGCCCCGTGCGCCTCGAGCGCCACCGCTCCGCGCTCGAGTACGTGCGGAGCATGGGCTGGCTGATGCGCCGGGCGAAGGTGGAGAAGGAGCTGCTGCCGGAGCTGGACCGGGCCCTGCGTCAGTCGTTGCAGGAGCGGCTGGGAATCTCGCTCACCCTGGACGACGCGGAGGCGGCGCGGCTGTTGGAGCGGGACGGAGGAATCCCCGCCGCCCGCTACCTCGAGGCGAAGGCCGACCTCACCCACCTGCAGGGCCAGCCCGTCGTGCGCCCCTCCGACTACGCGCGCGTGGCACGCGCCTACGCGTGGCTGGAGCGCGAGGTCACCGGGCGCGCGACCTCGCGCCCCGCCGCTTGAAGCCCCGTCCCCGCGGAGGACGGCGACGCGCGCCGTCCCGACTCAGAGCGCCTTGCCGGCCTCCAGCATCGCCGTGCCCACGTGGCGGCGGATCTCCTCCACCCGGGCATCCCAGCTCTCGTTGAAGATGCGCTCGGCGCGCTCGCGGCTCGGGCCGGCGCCCTCCGCCAGGCACTCGTCCACCTTGCGCGCGAAGTCCTCCGTCGAGGTGGCGATCTTGCAGAGCCCCACCTTGCGGACCTCCGGCAGGTCGGTCGACACGACAGGGAGCCCCGCGGCCAGGTACTCGCGCACCTTCAGCGGATTGGCGTTGAGCGTCAGCTCGCTGACCTTGAAGGGCATCAGCGCGACGTCGAAGGCGCGGCTGTACCCCGGCAGGTCGGCGTAGGGCTTGCGGCCGAGCATGTGGATGTTGGGTTCGGCGCGCAGCGCGGAGTCGTCGCAGTCCGGCGTCGTCTTGCCGATGACGACCACGGAGCCCTCCCGGTGGGCGCGGGCCGTGGCGATGATGGCCTCCTGGTCCACCCAGTCCGCCACCAGACCGAAGAAGCCGATGATGGGCTTGGGCAACCGGGCGATGTCCTCCGGAATCCGCGTGGCGGGATCACACGCCTTCACGAAGTGACGGAAGTCCGTGCCATGGCGCACCAGCACCGTGCGCGGGTTGACGCGCGACTTGTTCTCCCGCAGGCGCTCCGCGGAGGTGATGCAGAGGTCGGCGCGGCGCAGCAGCCGCTCCTCCAGCTCCGCGATGTGCCGGCCATTCGTGTCGCTGAAGGCGGAGAACTCGTCGACGCAGTGGTAGACGACGAACTCCTCGCCCAGCGTCCCGGACACCGGCGCGGAGGCCGGCAGGAAGCTCCAGGAGATGGGGCGCTGGAAGCCGAGCTGCTTCATCGCCCGGCGCACCTGGAACCGCAGCAGCTCGCGGTTCGCGCCGCGCACCAGCTCCGACCCGTAGAACGGGATGGCCAGCGGCGACAGGACGTGGAGGTTGGGCTCCACCTCGCGCAGGCCCTGGGTGAAGCGCTCCAGCTTCCCGAGGATACGCTTGACGTCGTGGGCGTTCGCGCGCGGCGCCCGGTTGCCGATGCTGTTCACCCACAAGATGCGGTTGTCCCGGGAGAGGATCCGCATGATGTGGACCTTGGACAGCGGATCGCCGTCCCAGTCGTTGGAGAACACCACCAGGTCCCTGCCCCGAAGGGCTCGGCGGGTCAGGTCCAGCTCGTCACTGCGCCGCATGTCTCATCGCTCCTGTGTCGAAAACCCTCGCGGCACGCCGCGAGTCGGAAGGTGGAAGGCGCCGCTCACGTCGCGGGCGCGGACTGGGTGGAGGACCGTCCGCGCGCGGAGGACTCCGCGTACAGCTCGAGCAGCACCGGCCCGGCGTCCGGCGCGTGCACGCGGGGGCGGCCCGCCGCCACGGCCTCGCGCACGGCCGACGCCAGCGCCGTCGAATCGCCCGCGCGGAACACGCGGGTGCCCTCGGGCCTGACACACACGTCGCTCGCCACGCACGGCACGCCCAGCGCCAACGCCTCGCGCACGGAGATGGAGTCCCCGTCGTGCGTGGTGGGCCGCAGGAAGACGTCACTCCGGGCGATGAGCCCGAGCGCCTCGGGATGCGCGAGCTCGCCCAGGACCTCCAGGTGCTTCGCGACGCCGCACTCCCGCACGTCCCGGATGAACTTCTCCGAGTCCGTTCCGGGACCGAACACCGCCAGCCCCACGTCCGGCAACGTCGACGCCAGCTTTTGCACCGCGCGGAACGCGACCCGCCGTCCGTAGACGGGCGAGGGGTGGTGCGCCAGCGTCAACAGCGGCCGGCGCCGCGCGCGAGCGGACTCCACCAACGGGGGCGTCGGGCCGGGGACCACCTGCGACGCGCAGAAGGCCGGGTACACGACGATCTTCTCGTCGGCGACACCACAGTCCACCAGCGCGTCGCGCACCGCGCCGGACACCGCGATGACGCGCGCATAGCCGGCCAGCGCGACGCGGGCGAAGACGCGCCGCGCCGAGGACGCGGCCAGGTAGTCCGGCAACAGTCCGGAGTGGAGGGTGATGAGGCGGGGCGCGCGGCCCGTGGGCAGGCCCCCTACCGTGGCCGCGAGCAGCCACGCCTTGGGGTTGTTGCCGCTGGTGTGGACATGCACCGTCCACCCGGCGGACAGGAAACCCGCGAGCCGGAGGCCGAAGTCGGCGATGCCGCTCACCGGGTGGACGTCCGGAACCGGCCGGCCGCCCTTCCCGATGTCCAGCACCTTCGCTTCGACCCCACGACCGCGAAGGAACCCGTGAAGCTGTTGGACGTGGATCGCCACGCCACCATACGGCGGTGGATGGTCACCAACGAGGAGCACGCGCATGGAAGCCCCTATCGAGGAACCGAGGCCGCGGGAGGCACGGGCGACAGTGGCGCGCGCCGGGGCAACAGCCCCATCTCCCGCTGGTACGTGGTGAGCGGATCCGGATCCTGGCGGATCACCCTCGCGGGGATGCCCGCCACCACCGTCCCCGGCGCGACGTCCTTGAGCACCACCGCGTTCGCGCCGATGACGGCGAAGTCCCCCACGTGGATGCTCCCGAGGATCTTCGCCCCGGCGCCCACCCGCACGTAGTCACCGATGACGGGCGCGCCCTCGATGCCGGAGCGACCGCCTATCGTCACCTGCTGGGAGATGAGGCAATGGCGTCCGATGCGCGCCGCCTTGTGGATGACCACGCCGATGCCGCCGTAGCCCAGCTGCGTGCCATCGCCGATCTCCGCCTCGTCGGGCACGTACGAGCTGTGCAGATAGTAGATGGCCTTGCGGAGGACCGCGGGGAGCAGCGGAATCCTCCGCGCCCTCAAGCGGCGAGCCAACCGGTACAGCGTCATCGCGTCGACACCCATCACGCCTCCCTGCCCCCAGACTTGTAACGGCGAGGAACCTAGGCACCCCTCCATGAGGAGGGAAGTAGGCCCTGGAGTGCCACGCCGTCCGGCTCACACCGCGCGCCGCGCCCGCAACCCCGCGAGCACCGCGAACGGACGAACCCCCGCGAAGCGCAGCGCCACCAGGTAGCCCGTCACATAGAGCAGCCCCGCGACCAAAAGCGGCAGCACGCGCCAGAAGAAGCCCTCCGGCAGCTGCCCCCACGCCCCACGCGCCCCCGCGCGGAGGGCGAACACGCCCAGGGCCGCCGCCCCCGCCGCGAGCGAGGCCCGCCCCAGCGCCTTCCACGGGATGACATCCCGGATGCCCAGCGCGAGCCGCGGCGTGGACAGCGCCTCCGGCACCCGGCGCAACAGCAGCACCTTGCCCACCAGCTCCGCCACCGCCCACGAGCCGATGCCCCCCATCAGCCCGATGAAGTGGACCCCCAGCAACACGAGCGGCACCGTCACCGCCGCCTTCACCGCGTAGGACACGAAGATGGCGCGTGTCAGGCCCCGGGCCCGCAGCGTCCCGTCCATGGGCAGGATGGAGAGCACCACCCCCAGAACGCTGACTCGGAAGACGGGCACCGCGGGCAGGAACTTCTCCCCGAACAACGCGCCGATGAACTCCGGCGCCGCCGCGAACAGGAACGCCGCGAACGGCAGGAAGACGTACGCCAGCCGCCCGGCGGCCTCGCGGAAAGCCTCGACCCCCTCCTCCAGGCGCCCCTCCCGCTCCAGCTCGCCCAGGCGCACCATCAGCACCTCGCTGGTCGGCGTGTAGAGCAGGTCGACCACGGGGAGCTGGAAGCACCCCACGCGGTACAGCGCGTACAGCGCCGGCGCCACCGCGCCCGCCACCACGTACAGGTGCGCGTTCTGCTGGGGGATCGCCAGGAACATGGCCGCGCCGAAGGGCGCCGCGTACGCCAGCTGTCCCCGGAACAGCGCCCGGTCCACCAGCGGCCCGCTGACGCCGCGGAACACGACCAGCCACGTCGCCGCGTACCGGAGCGCCGCGAAGAACGCCACCGCCACCATCACCCCGTGCAGCGACGCGCCCCACAGCGGCGGTACCACCATGACCGCCGCGCGCAGGCCGTCCGACACCAGGTACACCACCGCCGAGGCGCGCGTGCGCCCCTGCGCGGTGAGCGACACCTCCAGCGGGAAGCTGCCGAGCAGGAAGGCGGTGTAGAGGGCCAGCGGCGCGCGGTACTCCAGCAGCGCGGGGTTGGAGAACCACGCCGCCAGCGGGCCGAGCAACCCCCAGACGATGGCCGCGCCCACCACGCCCGCCGCGGACATGAACAGCAGCGTCTGCCCCAGGTATGGCCGCTTCTGGGCCGCGCGCGGCAGGAAGTAGTAGAGGCTCTGCACCACGCCGAACGGCAGCACGTAGTAGAGCGTCGTGGCGATGAGGAACAGCTGGTAGTACGTGCCGTACTCGTCCAGGCGCAGCACCCGGGCGAGCACGAGCGGGATGGACAGCGTCAGCCCGGCGGTGAACAGCCGGGCCAACACCAGCGGGCCGGCCCGCCCGAGGAACGAGCCCCCGGACGAGACCGACGTGGAGGCACCGCTCACGGAACCTCCTGCAGGACGGCGCCAGGAGGCGCCGCCAACACGTTGCCGAGCATGCCACCGCCACGGAACGCATGCGGACGCCGCCCCGGCACCGGCCGGCTCATGCCGAGCACGCCGAAGCAGTCATCGAACTGACAGCCCGTCAGCGGCGACGAGTAGTCCCCCAGAAGGCCCAGGCTGAAGTTCTCCCACATCACCTTGCGCTTGAGCGTGAAGGGGTCCCCGCCAATGCGGTTGGGCAGGTCCTCCGTGGTGACGCCCGAACGGAAGCCGTGCTGCGACAACACCTGGATGATTTCATCCGAATACCAGCCATTGCAGTACGCGAAGTCGCGGACCTGGATGCCCACCTCCTTCTCGATGGTGCGCTTGGACTCGAGGATCTCCTGCTCCACCACGTTGGAGGGCTCGAGCGTCAGCACCGTGTGGCCGAGCGTGTGCGCGCCGAACTCGAAGCCGTCGCGCGCCATGCGGCGCACCTCGTCCCAATTCATGATGTCGCCCTGCTCCGGCACCAAGTCCGGCCCGCCGCCCAGCTGCTGCTCCAGCGCGTCGATGATGGAGGTCAGCACCCGCGTGGGGTGCTCCCCGATGAAGTCGTCCAGCGCCGCCGACACCGTCTTCTGCCCGGAGAGGATGGGCCCCAACAGCTCCATCGACGCCTCCGGCAGCTCCGCGTAGAAGGGGTGGTAGTGCCGCTCCTGCGCCCGCCGCAGCAGGTGGAAGAGGCGATCATGGTTGAAGCGCCGCTTCGTCCCGATGAACGCCGTCGGCAGGTAGGTGATGGCGGGCACCCCCAGCTGCTTCAAGATGGGATAGGCATACCGGTACACGTCCCGGTACCCGTCGTCGAAGGTGATGACGCACAGGTCCTTCCGGGTGACCCGCCTGCCATTCATCACGTCGACCGCGTCGCCAATCGACGCGAACTCGAACCCCGCCGCCGTCGCCTCGTCGATGTGCCTGCGGAATGTCTCCTGGCTGATGAGCAACCCGGGGATGGAGCGTTGCAGCTCCCCCGTGAAGTCGCTCACCACCCGGTGGTAGCTCACGATGAGGATGCGCCGCCCACCCGACTGCGCGCGCCGATACGCCGCCATCGCCCGGCGCATCCCACTGTAGTGCAGTACGCCAGCGGCCGCTGCCTTGACCGCTCTCCGCAAGACCCTCGCTGTCGCCATCACGCCCTCCGTCGCGGAATACGAATCACTGGCTCACACTCCCCCGACGGCTGCCCGCCGGGGGAAACCACACCTCGCGGCGACTCCTTGCAGGGGTGGTGCCACGCGCCTCCAGGCGGCCAGCCCGGGGAAGGGTGCGAAGCGCCCGACGGGGCGGGGCTCGTGGCCAACGGTGGACGCTCGCGGTGGAGGAAAGCACGCCACTCACACGGGCACCCGGCGTCCTACGGAAGGGAAACTCTTTACAGACTCCAGCCCATCTCCGCCCCCAGGCGGCCGACCACCCGGGTTTCACTGGATGACAGTTCGGATTCCGGATACGAACCGGCCTCGCGATGCCATCTACCTCCGCAGCCCCCGCGCTCGCGCTGCATGACGTCAGCAAGCGATATGGGCGCCGCTGGGCCCTGGCTCGGCTGACGTACGCGCTGCCGGCCGGACGCTCCTTGCTGCTCACCGGCCACAACGGTTCGGGCAAGACGACCTTGCTGCGACTGGTGGCCACGGCCCTGGGCCCCACCGCCGGCAAGGTGGAGGTGCTCGGACACGACGCCGTCCAGGAGCGCGATGTCGTCCGCCTCGAGGTGGGGCTGCTGTCCCACGCCAGCTTCCTCTACGAGGACCTCACCGCGCACCAGAACCTGCTCGTCCTGGCCCGGCTGCTCGGACATCCGGCGCCCGGGGACGTGGCCCACGGCCTGCTCGACCGCGTGGGCCTGGGGCGGCGGTCGGACAACCCCGTGCGCGGCTTCAGCGCGGGCATGCGCAAGCGCCTGGCCATCGCGCGGCTGCTCCTCAAGGCGCCGCGCATCGCGCTGCTCGACGAGCCCTTCGGCGAGCTGGACCCGGCTGGCATCCGCGACATGGAGGGCATCATCGGAGAGCTCAAGCAGGGAGGCGTCACCGTCGTGCTCGCCACCCACCTCATCGAGCAGGGACTCACGCTCTGCGAGGAGCGGCTGCACCTCCACGACGGACGGGCGGTGGCCGCATGAGCCGCCCCGCCCCCCTCGGCGTGCTGGGCGCCACGCTGGCCCTGCTGCGCAAGGACCTGCTCATCGAATGGCGCACGCGCGCGCGCCTCAACGCCATCGTCTTCTTCGCGCTCGCCACCCTCCTGATGTTCTCCTTCGCACTGGGCCCGGACACGCGCCTCCTGGAGAAGAACGCCGGCGGCTACTTCTGGCTCGCCATCCTGTTCGCCAGCGTGCTCGCGCTGGGCGAGTCGTTCCGGATCGAGTCGGAGAACGCCTGCATGGACGGCATCCGGCTGGCCCCCGCGGACGCCCGCGCCATCTACCTCTCCAAGGCCCTGGGCAACGCGCTGCTCCTCGTCGCCCTGGGCACACTCCTGCTCCCCGTCATGGTCGCGCTCTACGGGGTCAAGGTCGTCACCGGCTTCGGTGACCTGGGCCTCGTCCTCGCGTTGGGCAGCCTGGCGCTCAGCGCGCCCGGCACCGTCTACGCCGCCATCTCCAGCAACGCCCGGGCAAGGGACGTCCTGCTCCCTCTGCTATTGTTCCCGCTCGTCATCCCCGCCCTGCTGTCGGCGGCCAAGGCGACGACGCTGGTGTTGCAAGGAGACCCCATGAATCAGTTGAACTCATGGCTGGGCCTTTTGCTGGGGTTCAATCTGATTTACTGGGGCGTAGGGTTCGTGCTGTTCCCGCGCATCATCGAGGACTGACGGATGAACAAGCTCATCAAGTGGGGCCTGCCGCTGGCGGGGCTCGGAGTGCTCGCCGCGGGCTGGTGGCTGGGCCTGGCGTGGGCGCCGCCCGACCGGGAGATGGGCGACGTCCAGCGGATCATGTACGTCCACGTGCCACTCCAGTGGATGGCGATGCTGGCGATGTTCCTGAACTTCGTGGCGGCGGTGAGCTACCTGCTGCGGGGCAACGGCAGTTGGAAACTGGACTCCACGGCGGAGTCCGCGGCGGAGGTGGGGCTGCTGCTGGGCGCGCTGGGCATGGTGACGGGCGCCATCTGGGGCCGGCCGACCTGGGGGGTCTACTGGTCGTGGGATCCGCGCCTGACGTCGGAGGCCATCATGCTGGTGACGTACACCGGCTACCTGGTGCTGCGGCGCTTCGTGGAGGATCCGGACAAGCGCGCCACGTGGAGCGCGGTGGTGGCCATCCTGGGCGCCATCAACCTGCCCATCGTCTGGTTCTCCGTGCGCTGGTGGCGCAGCCTGCACCAGGTGCAGTCGAGCCCCAAGACGGTGGATCCGCAGATGGTGCTGCCCCTGCGAGTGTCCGCCATCGGACTGTTGCTGCTCACGATCTACTTCCTGGTGACGCGCTACCGCATCGCCCTGGCCGAGCGCCAGGCGGAGGTCGCGCTCCCGGATGCCCTCCCCGGCGCCTCCGCGTCGGTGGTCCCCGACGCCCACAAGGTGGCCTGAACATGACGACGCTGACGACGCTGGGAGTGCTCGCCCAGGCCGCGGGCCAGGTGGGCAGCGGCCGCATCCAGGGTGGCTGGGGCTATGTCTGGAGCTGCTACGGCATCACCGTGGTGGCGCTCGTGCTTTACTCGTTGTCCCTCTGGCTGCGCCGGCCCCAGGCCTCGCAGGACGCCAAGGAGTGAACCCATGACGCCTGTCGCCCGCAACCGCATCATCGCCCTGGGGGCCCTGCTCGTCGCCGGCGCCGGCCTGGGCTTCGTCGCCTTCGGCAACATCGGCGAGAACCTCGTCTATTACTGGAGCCCGTCGGAGATGCTCTCCCAGGGCGACAAGGCCTACGACGCCACCATCCGCCTGGGCGGCGTGGTGCAGGCCGGCAGCATCCAATGGAACGCCGAGCACACCACCCTGCACTTCCGCGTGGCGGACGACGTCAAGGAGGGCGCCCCCAGCGTGCTGGTGCGCTCCACGGAGACGCCGCCGCAGATGTTCCGCGACAAGATCGGCGTCGTGGTGGAGGGCACGTACGACAAGTCCGGCGTCTTCTCCTCGAACCGGCTGATGGTCAACCACTCCAACGAGTACCGCGCCCCCAAGGAGGGCGAGGACCCGAAGAAGTGGCGTGACACGCTCTCCGACGGCACGACGACGGCCAGCACCGGGACGGGCGCGCGGTGAACGGGACCATCGGATACGGGTTGGTGCTCGGGGGCCTGGCGTTCGCGGCCTTCGGCGCGGTGGTGGGCCTCTTCACGGGGCTGCGCCGCAGCGAGGCGGGCTTCCCCTGGGTGATGCGCGCGGTGTGGGGCTTCGCGGGCTGCATGATCGCCGCGAACCTCGTCATGGTGTACGCGCTCGTCACGCACGACTTCAGCGTCAAGTACGTGGCGCAGGTGGGCAGCCGCGACACGCCGCTGCTCTACACCATCGTCTCCCTGTGGAGCGCGCTGGAGGGGTCCATCCTCTTCTGGGGCTTCATCATGGGCGGCTACATCGCGGCGTTCGCGTGGGTGCACCGCCGCGAGCACGCGCGGTACATGCAGCTGGCGCTGGGCACCATGCTGGCGGTGGGCGTGTTCTTCGCGTTCCTCATCGCCGGCCCCGCCAACCCCTGGGGCGCGGTGTCGCCGGTGCCCATGGACGGCCCGGGCCCCAACCCGCTCCTGCAGAACCACGTGCTGATGATCATCCACCCGCCCTTCCTGTACCTGGGTTACGTGGGGATGACGGTGCCCTTCGGCGTGGCGGTGGCGGGCCTCTTGCGCGGGGAGATCGGCGAGGCGTGGATGGCGCCGCTGCGGCGCTGGACGCTGGTCGCGTGGCTGTTCCTGTCCATCGGCATCATCCTCGGCGCCTGGTGGGCGTACGCGGTGCTGGGCTGGGGTGGCTACTGGGCGTGGGATCCGGTGGAGAACGCCAGCTTCCTGCCGTGGCTGACGGCGACGGCGTTCATGCACTCCACCATGGTGCAGGAGCGCAAGCGGATGCTGAAGCTGTGGACGCTGAGCCTGGCGCTCGCGTCCTTCGTGCTGACCATCCTCGGCACGTTCATGACGCGCTCGGGCATCTTCAACTCGGTCCACTCCTTCACCCAGTCGGACATCGGCCCCACGTTCCTGGTGTTCCTGGGCGTGCTGCTGGTGGTGTGCATCGCGCTCCTGGCGGTGCGCGGGCCGTTGCTGGTGCCCGAGGGGCGGATGAACTCGCTGGTGTCGCGCGAGGCGAGCATCCTGGTGAACAACCTGGTGTTCGTGGCCATCACCTTCACGGTGCTGCTGGGCACGCTCTACCCGCTGGTGTCCGAGGCGGTGCGCGGCGTGCGCGTGAGCGTGGGCGAGCCGTACTTCAACAAGATGGCGGTGCCCGGCGGCATCGCGGTGCTGTTCCTGATGGGCGTGGGGCCGGTGCTCCCCTGGGGCACGCCGGACAAGGCCACGCTGCGGCGGCAGTTCATCGTCCCCTCGGTGGTGGGCCTGGTCGTCTCCGCGGTGTGCTTCGCGGTGGGGATGCGCGGCTTCTACCCGCTGCTCACCTTCGGGCTGGCGGGCTTCGTCACCGTCATCACCCTGCGGGAGCTGGTGGCGCCGGTGCGCGTGCGGATGTCGGAGCGCAAGGAGGGCCTGGTCACCGCGGTGGTGACGAGCGCCACCAAGGCGCAGCGCCGCTTCGGCGGCTACATCGTCCACCTGGGCATCGTGCTCATCATCGTCGCCGTGGCCGCGTCGTCGTCGTACGTGAAGCACACGTCCGGCACGCTCAAGAAGGACCAGGTGATGGAGCTGGACGGCTACAAGCTCCGGTACCTGGGCCTGGTCAGCGGCGAGGAGCCGCACCGCACCTTCGTCGCCGCGCGCGTGGAGGTGACCACCCCCAGCGGCAAGGTGGAGGAGCAGAAGCCCCGGCTCAACTACTACGAGCGGAGCACGGACCCCATCGGCACGCCCGCGGTGCGGGAGACGGCCGGCGAGGACCTGTACATCTCGCTCATGGCCTTCTCCGAGCAGGCCGGCAACGCCAGCTTCAACGTCTGGGTCTTCCCCATGGTGGGGTGGATCTGGTGGAGCATCCCGCTGCTCGTGCTGGGCACGCTCATCGCCCTGTGGCCCCGCCGCCGCGCGGTGGTGGCGCTGGCGGGCGCGGAGCTGGGCGGCGCGGCGCCGTTGCCCGGCGGTGACGCCAAGCAGGGGGCTGCCTGATGAAGCGCTGGCGCTACACCCTCCTCTTCGTGGGCCTGTGCGTGGCGCTGCTGATGGTGCTGGCCAAGGGCTTTGGCCGCAACCCGCACGAGGTGCCCTTCATGCTCGCCGGCAAGCCGGCGCCGGACTTCGTGCTGCGCTCGCTCGACACCGGCGAGCGCGTCAGCCTGGCGGACCTCAAGGGACGCCCGGTGGTCATCAACTTCTGGGCGTCGTGGTGCGGGCCCTGCCAGTACGAGCACCCGGTGCTGGAGTGGGGCCAGCGGGAGTTCGGCTCGACGGCGGTGTTCCTGGGCGTCGTCTTCGAGGACACCGAGGACAACGCGCGGCAGTTCCTGCGGCGTCAGGGCTACAGCTTCCCGCAGCTCGTCGACCCGCGCTCGCGCATGGCGGTCAGCTACGGCGTGGCGGGCGTGCCGGAGACGTACTTCATCACCCCGGACGGCACCATCCTCACCAAGCATGTGGGGCCCATCGACCCGGA
Organism: Myxococcus stipitatus; assembly: GCF_021412625.1. The sequence goes on from NZ_JAKCFI010000019.1 coordinate 52,338, forward strand.
GACGCTGGGCAAGCGCATCCGCGAGCTGACGGGCGCCCAGGCCGCGGCGCTGCCCGCCGCGGCGCAACCGTAGCGGCTTCACCCGGGGGCACTCGCTTCCGGTGACGTTTCCGAGTATTCCACGGGTTGTGCTGGACGGTGGGGCCCCCTTCCCCACATCAGCAAGGTGGGACCATGCGGTGCCCGGAGTGCGGCGAAGCCTCGAACGCGCGGCTGAAGTACTGCGAGAACTGTGGCGCGAAGATGCCGGACACCCCCGCGCTGACGACGGGTTCACGGCCGGCGTTGCGGCCCTCCCGTCCCCAGCGCGCGCTCGACGAGCCGTCGTACGCCGCGGAGATCCTCGACGAGGCGGATGACTACGCGCAGGGCGGTCAACGCGGCCAACCCGCGTACGCGGCGGCGCCCGCCGTGGAGACGGGCGAGGACACCGACCCCGGGCAGGCCCGGCCGCGCTACGACGGCCCCCGGTGGTTGGCGAGCGTGCCGGGCCATTCGCAGAGCGTGGTGGGGCTGGGCATCCTCTCGTTCGCGTTGGCGCTCTCCATCCTCCCCTCCTTCGACGGGGTCGGGGTGGTGGGGACGCTGGCGGCCCTGGTGGGCGCGGTGCTGCTGGTGGCGCGGGAGCTGCGCTCCGCGGGCGAGGCCGAGGACTTCACGAAGCTGGTGCCGGAGTTCCTGCTGCGTCCCGAGGTGCCCGCCGCGTACTCCGCGCTGCTGGTGGCGCTCGCGGTCCGCATGCTGGGCGTGGGCTTCACCCCGGTGCTGTGGCTCCTGGGCGCGGGGCTCGTGGCGCACGACCAGTACCGCAAGGTCATCGCGGGGCCGGAGGGCGTGGCGGCGCGCTACTTCGAGCCGCGGCAGCTGCTCTACATCCCCGAGGTCGTGGCGCTGGCCGGCGTGGGGTTGTGCATCCTCACGTTGTTCGCCCCCTGGGCCACGTTGAGCACGCTGCCCGACACGCCAGTGAACGCGCCCGTGCCCGCGGGTCCCCCGGAGCTCCGGGTCATCCAGCAGACGAGGCCCGCGGACGACGTGCTGTATTCGGCGGGTGGCGGCATCACCACCCTGTCGGGCTGGGACCTGCCCGGCGCGGTGGCCGTGGAGCTGATGCTGTTGACGATGCTGGGCCTGCTCGCGCTGCGCCCGGACGTCGACCGCCCCGCCTGGGCGCGGTTCGTCCCCGCGGGCGTGACGGGGGCGGGGCTGCTCTGGGCCCTGGTCCACATGAAGCTGAGCCCCGGGCCCATCATCTTCGTCGTGGGCCTCGCGGGCGTGGGCTTCCTGGCGGTCCAGCGGCTCCGTTCCGAGCGACAGGCTCTGACCGAGCCCGCGCATGACGACGGGTCCTACGACGAGACGGAGACGGCGCAGTTGGAGACGCCCTCCACGCACGACGTGGATGACGAGACGGAAGAGGCGGCCCCGCGCCGCCGCTGACGGCCCCGTCAGGATACACGCGGGGCGTGCTCGCGGCGCGCGCGCCCGTGAGCCGGGGCGAGCCCTTCGCGGAAGGCCCCGCACTCGCGCCCCTCCGACCGTGGGCGGGGGCCGGTGGCGGTTGCCACACAGGCAGCGCGTCGGCCACGCCACACACGCGAACAAAGCCACGCGCGCATCCCGGCTCGCCTCTAGGAGAGCCGCATGACCACGAACCTCAGAACCGTCCTGGGCGCCCTCGCCCTTCTGTCGCTCTCCAGTTGCGCCGGAGGAGACGCCGACGATGCCGACGAGTCCCCGCTGGAGAGCGTCGAGCAGGGCGTCATCTTCTGCGGCCCGCTGTGTCCCCCCAACTACGCGCAGGTGGGCTTCGCCTGCAGCACCGCCTGTCCGGGAGGTTGTCCCAACGCCGTCTCGTGCGCGCCCATCCCCACCACCGTCTCCATCTGGGGCACGCCGCAAACAGTCACCGTCCCCGTGGGGCAGCTCGGCACCTCCCGCATCTGCTGGAACACGTCCGGCGTCCGCTACCCGGTGTGGATCAAGGTCAGCGCGAACGACGCGCCCGAGCAGCTCTTCACCAAGGAGAGCGATAGCGGGCGGCACTGCGAGAACGCGCCGTGGATCCAGGCGAACAGCCGCTACGTGTTCAGCATCCGCACCGCCAAGACCGGCGGCAACGTCCTGGCCAGCACCACCGTCTTCGGCGTCGCCCCCTGAGCGCCAGCAGGTGGGCTCAGCGGGCCTTCTTCGAGCCCTGCGCTCGCGTGGACGCCTTGGCGTGGTAGCCGTCCACCAGCATGCCCAGCGCGTGCGCCAGGGAGATGGCCGTCTCCGGGGGCACGCGCGTGTCCTTCAGCCGGTTGCGCGCCGGGTCCACCACCAGGCCCTGCGTCCCCGTGAAGACGACCCGCGTGAGGGTGCACCCCCGGAAGTTGCTGCCCGTCAGGTCCGACTCGCTGAAGTCCGAGTCCGTCAGGTCCATGTCGAAGAAGTTCGCCTCCTTGCAGATGCTGCGCAGACAGGAGGTCTTCCGCAGGCTGAAGCCCACGAACGAGTTGTAGTGCAGGCCGCACTCCTCGAAGTACATCTCCGGGTTCGAGGCCACGCCCGACCAGTCGATGCCCATCAGCTTCGAGCCCTCGAAGCGCACGCCACGCAGGCGCAGCGCCAGGACGCTCGCGCGCGTGAGGTTGCAGCCCTCGAAGACGCAGTCCTCGAGCTGGGTCTCCTTCCAGCGGGACGCCTGGAGCTGCACGTTGCGGAACGTGCAGCGATAGAACTCCTTGCCGCCCAGGTCCACCTCGTCGAGCGCCAGGTCGGCGAAGGTCTCGTTCTCGAAGGCCTCCTCCACGCGGAGGCGGCGCAGGAACTCGGTGGTGGCTTCCGTGCTCATGTCGGTGGGGTCCGTCCCGGGGACTGCGTGTCCTGAGGCGCGTCGACGACGTACAGCCCGTTGTCGCTGCCCATATAGGAGATGGCCCGCTCGAGTCGCAGACCGAGTCGCCGGGCGACCCGCAGCGAGGGGCCGTTCGCCGGGCTGATGATGGCGACAAGGGGAATGTCGGAGAGGTGCTTCGCGGCGAGGTCCAACGCGGCGCGCGCGACCTCCGTCGCGTAGCCCTGCCCCCAGGCCTCGGGCGCGAAGCGATAGGCGAGGTTCAACACCCGCCGGCCCTCGATTTCCTTGTGGCGCACGCCCCCCAGGCCCACGACGACGCCGGGCGCGTCGCGACGCTCCACCATCCAGTAGCCCACGCCATCCCGGGCCCAGTCCCCCAGCCAGCGGGCCAACAGGTCGCGCGCCTCGTCCATCGAGGACAAGGCGCCCGTGGCGTCGAACCGGCTCGTCTCGGGGTCCGCATGGAGGCGGTAGATGACCTCCAGGTCGCTGTCACGGACGGCGCGCAGCAACAACCGCTCGGTCGTCACTCTCTCGAACGCGGGATTCAGGGCGGACATCCCGCGCAGCCTAACCGGTGCCCACGACCTCCGCCTCCTCAATCCGAGCCCGCGCGACAGCACGGCGCGTCAGCCCGAGCGGGCCAGCTTCATCACCTCGTTGAACCAGGGCGCGACGAGGAAGCTCCCGGACATCCGGTACCTGCCCGTCGCGAAGGCCCGCGCCAGCATGGACCGGTGCGTGGCATCTCCCGCGAGGAACACGCGGTGGCGCCCGAACGACTTCGCGACGAGGACCCGCGGACGCCAGGGCCCGCTCCTCATGATGCCGTACGGCCGCGTGAAGCGCGTCCCGCGCCGCCCACTCGTCTCCGTGGCGGAGCGCCTGCGCAACCGCTGAACCACCCCGCAGGCCCCGCGTTCACGCCAGGCGACACCTGCCCCCTCCCCGGCATGCGCTTTCGCCGTCGGCTCCATGACCCGTGAGGTCCGGCACGCTTCCCCCAACCAACACACCGGTGGATTGCGCCACGACCAGGCCCTCGCGGCGTCCGCGCGTCCTCTAGCCTGACGCGCACCTGGAGCATCCCCTCGCATGGCACGCGTCCCGCGCATCGCCCACGTCGCCCCCCCGGCGCACACGGCACACGTCCGCCACGGACTGGACACCTCGACGGACCCGCTGAACCGCCCGAGCCCCCGACAGGAGGCGCCTTCGTGCGGTTGACGGTCATCCTCCCCAAGACGGACTACATCGTGGGAGAACACCGACCAGCGCGGCTCATCCTGCGCAACGAGAGCGGGATGACGCTCGCGTTCGGAGCGACCCCGCCCACCACGCCGGGAGCGGTGCGACTCACGCTCATCGGTCCCGCGCTGTCGGGAGGCGCGAGCGCGCCATGGCGAGAGGTCTCCTCGAAGGCCCTCTCTCACGCCCTCGCCGCGCGGACGGGCTCCCGGGGACGGCTCGCGCCCGGACAATCGATCGAATCCACCATCGCCTTGCACGACTGGCTCCCCGTCACGAAGCCAGGGCGCTATCGACTGGAGGCGAGCCTCCTCCACGCCGCGTACCCCGTCGTGTCATCGCCCGTCGAGTTCGACGTCCTCGCGCCTCCGCTGTGTCCCGCGTCGCTGGGCTGCGACATCGCGGGCCCCGAGGGGAGCGAGGTCCTGACCACCTGGCTCCAGGAGGTGGCGGGGCAACGCATGCTCATGACGCGTGTGTTCCACGAGACGCGGGATGGACAATCCCTGACGGCGGGTCTCCATGGGGCGGCTCGGGCGCTCGGAGCGGTCGCCCCGGGTACCTCGGAAGCCCTCGCCCCATGGTCGAACGACCCCGCGCGCATCTCGTCCGTGTCATGGCTGGTCTGGCGCAACGGCGCCTCGCTCATGGCCCTCGCCGAGCCTGCGACGATGACCGGGCCCTTCCGCTTCGACCTGGAGGAACCGCCCGCGCGGCTCGTCCGCCCGCCGCTCCAGACGGCCGCCGGAGAGCTGTTCATCCCCGTCATCTCCGCGCGGGGAAGGGAGCTGCGGCTCATCGCCTTCCGGTCCGCGTCCGACGCGACGCACGTCACGCCGGGCTGGGAGATAGGACGCGTGAGGCTCCGAGGCGCTCCCGTGGCCTCGCGCGCGACGCTCCAGCCCGCCTCGCTCGGCAATGGTGTCAGCGTGGTGCTGATCGAACCAAGTCCCCACGGGCTCGAGGTGCACCACGTGAGGACGTCCGGACTCGGTCGGTTTTCACGGGTGGAGACCACCCACCTGCGCGGCCTGAGCGCGCTCCCGGACTCCGAGCCTGGGCTGTGGATCGACGCCTCGGGGAGGCTCCGCGCCGCCGTGCTGGCGTTGTCGTCGAAGGCTCCGCGACAGCTGGTCCTGGCGGAAGTCACGCACCGCCCGGATGGACGCCTGGGCCCTCCCGCGAGGATGACCGCCCTGGGCGAACTGCCCTGCGCTCCGCGCTCCGCGCTGGTCCGTCCCCACCCCGCGCTGAAGCACGCCGGGGCGTTGACCTGGGCCATCCTCCTCGAGGACGGGCGACTGCTGGGGCCGGGGACCTCGGGCGCGCCCATGTGGACCCGCCACCCGGTGAGCCTGCCCCTGGAGCTGTACCTGGGCCAGGGCGCCTACATCCTCACGAGGGACCCGGTGCGAGGGCCGGTGTTCGAGCCACTGCGGTCGACGCGGCCCACCGGGAGCTCCGGAGGCTGACGGATGCCCACCTACAGGGCGCCCAGCGGGCCGGGCGTCCGACGCTCCGGTTTCGGATTCCAATGGGCGCCGGGTAGCGCTAGGTAGGGACGGCGCCCCGGGAGCCCCGATGACCGCCGCCCTGCTGTCCCTGACCCTCGCCTTCGGCCTCATCACCGGCCAGTTCGCCCCGCAGCAGGCGGGCAGCGAACCGCTCGCGCCGGAGCTGGAGGTCCGAGTCCAGAAGCTCGGCAAGAACCTGCGCTGCGCCGTCTGCCAGGGCCTCTCCATCTCCGACAGCCCCTCCTCCATGGCCCGGGCCCAGCTCGACATGGTCCGCGAGCTCGTCTCCGAGGGGAAGAGCGACCAGGAGGTCGTCGACTTCTTCGTGTCCCGCTACGGCGAGTGGGTGCTCCTCGAGCCCAAGGCCGAGGGCTTCAACTGGTTCGTCTGGCTCGGGCCCGTCGCCCTGCTGGGCATCGGCGGCATCGTCATCTGGCGACAGCTCCAGCGAGGCCCGCCGGAGACCGCCGCTTCACCCGAGCAGCCCGGCGCGGCGCCCCCGCCCACGCCTTCCGCGTCCGACGACGCCGACCCCTATCTCCAGGCCGTGCGCCGGGAACTGGAACGCTAAGCCATGCAGCCTCAACCGACGAACTGGTTGCCGGGAATCATCGTGCTCGCGGTGGCCTTCGTGGCCGCCGCCTCCTGGCTTCTCTTCATGCGCCGCAAGGGCGCGCTCTCCGCGCCCGAGCCCAAGGACGGCGTGCTCGATGACCTGACCCAGCGGGCCCAGTCGCTCATCGATCAGCTCCGCGCGCTGGAGGCCGACAAGCACAACCAGAGCGCCGAACAGTACGCGGCGGAGAAGTCCCGCCTGGAGCGCGAGGCGGCGGCGGCCCTGCGCGCCAAGGACGAGCACCTCCAGCGCAAGGTGGCGGCGACGGACGCTCCGGTGAGGCAGGCGGCCCCCGCCCCCACCGGCTGGGCCGCGCGCAATCCCCAGCTGTCCGGCGCCCTGTGGGGCGCGGGCATCGTACTGTTCTTCGGCGGCCTGGGGTACCTGCTCGTCTCCGAGCAGTCGGACCGTGGCGACGGCCAGCAGGCCACCGGCCGCATGCCGCCCGGTGGCGCCCCCGCGCAGCAGGGCGGAATGGACGACTCGGGCGAGAGCCCCGAGATGACCGAGGCCCGCACGCGGCTTGCGGGCAATCCTTCCGACCTCGACTCCGCGTCGCTGCTCAGCCACGAGCTCATCCGGCGTCAGGCGTTCGACGAGGCCGCCACGGTGACCGCGAAGGGGCTGGCCGTGGACCCCTTCCACGTCGAGCTGCGCGTCCACCGGGGCGTGCTGCGCGCCACCCGCGGCGACCTGGAGGGCGCCGAGGCGGAGCTGACCGAGCTGGTGGACACGTGGCCCGACTCCCAGGAGGCGCTCATCTTCCTGGGCAGCCTCGCCCTGCGCCGGGGCGACAAGGCCAAGGCCCTCGAGCACTTCGAGCGCTTCTCCGTCGAGGTCCCCCGCAACATGCAGCCCCCGCAGCTCGCCGCGGCCATCGCGCAGCTGCGCTCGGAGGTCGCCGCTCCCTGAGGGCAGCGGCCCCTCGCGTCCGGTCAGTCCACCTCCTCCATCGCGTTCTCATCCACGACGGAGGCGCCCCCCATGGCGTCTCCGGGCCAGGTCGCGCCCGCGATGCCCCCCTCGACGTGGTCGTAGAACAGCACGACCGCATCGTGCAGCCAGCCCTGGTGGTTCATGACGAACGACCGCGCCTGGATGAGGTTGGGCTTCTTGATGACGTTGCAGAAATCGAGGTAGGCGAGGGTCCTGTTCAAGGCCACGCCCGTGTCGCTCCGGATGAAGTCCGCCTTGCTCCGGTAGCTGTCGGGCAGGTCCCGCTTCGTGTACGGGACGACCTGGCCGGCCCGCATGGCCTCGTAGATGAACGCGGCTTCGATGGCCCACGCGCGCCATTCCGCGTGGAGCGTCGCCTCGTCCTGACCGTTGAACTTCACGTGTCCGCCGAGATGGTCGATGGCGTGTTGCGTCTCGTGAATCATGGCCGCGAGGAGGCCATTGAGCTCGGAGCCCCCTTCCTTGATCTGCTCCGGAGTCAGGGGGCGCACGATGATCCTCCCCGACCCGGCGCTCACCTTGGTGTAGACGGCGCCCCCGGGAGGTTCCGGTTCGGCGTTCTCCGGGAACCTCACGATGATGTTCTGGGGGAGCGCCTTCGCCTGCTTGAGGATGTCGTCGTAGACCTTGGACCGGAGCTTCTTGTTGACCTCCGGGTCGAGGAACCGGGCGCCCTGGAACTCGTCGTACCCGTTGGTGAAGATCAGCTTCGGCTGGAGGGCCCGGGTCGGCTCCCCCGGAGGGGCCGGGCGGGAGGCTCGTCGCGGCCCTGACCTCGCGCCCACCGGCAGGAAGTCGTCGGGCCGTCGCCCCTGCTCCAACCAGGTCCGGGCCTGACGCCCCAGGCGATCGGCCTCTTCCTCGAGCAGGCGGTCCACGAGGAAGAGCGGGACACGCGAGCGCGGTCGCCCCGTCAATCCCTCACGCTGCTGGAGCACGTGCGCCAGCTCGTGCGCGAGCAACTCGATCCCCTCCAGCGTATGGGGGCGATAGGCGCCGCGAGCGAAGTGGAGCGCTTCGCCCGATGCGAAGGCCCTTGCTCCCAGCAACTCCGCGGCGGGTCCCTCATGGACACGCACGGAGCCGAAGTCCGCGTCGAAGAACCCCTCCAGCAAGTGCCGCGATGTCGCGAGGAGAGGCATTCCATCCATCGCGGCCGACAGACGTGGCGAGCGTGGAGGGACCCCTGCGCCACGAGCGATGTCTCGAAGCATGACGACCTTCTCCGAAGTGAGAGATGGACTCAATGCTCTCACCTCGAATCGCGCCGGACAATCCATCACAAACCCGACACGCCCCCGGGAAGGTGCGTCCCCGGAGGACGCTCACGCGTCCCATCAGGACGCGTCAGCGAAAACCCTCTCACCCGCGGGCCTGCAATCGCAGCGCAACCCCGGCCGCGAGTCCCGCCACCGCGACCGCACCCTCACCAGCGCCGACACCCTGCGCCGCCCCCACACCCGGTATCGACACCTCGACACTCATGCACCTGTGATACGAATCAAGCGCAGTCCCCCAACCATCGCTGCCGGGAGTCGGTCATGTCCAAGTTGAGCGCGGTGCTGTGCGGTGTCGCGGTTTCGGTCCTCAGCGCCTGTGGTGGCGCCGAGCCTCAGGAGGCCGGCGCGGAGGAGGTCGGGTCGACGGAGCAGGCCATCATCTGGGCTTGCGACGGCACCCGTGACTTCGACCGCATCTGGAAGCAGAACGGCGTCGAGGTGGGTCGCGAGAGCTGCTACTGCGATGGCACCCTCGTCACGTACGGCACCCTGCGAGGCAGCTACACGCAGAACCTAATCCGCTACTGCAACTGATGGCCTGTCGGGGGCGGCGCTGGCACCCACGCGCCGTCCCCGTGTCGGAACGAGGAGCGGTGACTCCCCCCACGGGCCACCTATCCGAGGGCCGCCTCAATCCACCGCCGCGCGCCGGCGGCGCAGGCGCCGCACCTTCTCCACCAGCGTCCCGGGCAGCGCGTACTTCACGGCGTTGCGCGTCTTGCGCGCCAGCTCCTCGGAGCGACTGAACCATCGCGACGCGCGCGTCCCGGCATGCACTCGCACCGACACGGTGTGCCGCTGCTTCGTCACCCAGTCGGACTTGTAGCGCTCCGTTCCGCGCAGGAAGTCGTACTCCGTCAGGCCCGCCTCCAGCGCGTCCTTGAAGGTCTCCCCCACCAGCACCAGGCCCACGCTGCGCGAGCGCCAGTCCGGGTCGTATCCGGACTGGAAGTACACGAAGCCGCGGGCATGGACGAGGCCGTACACCGAGGCCACGGCCCGGCCACCGACCTTCATCGTGTAGAGGCGCAGCCGACCGCGCTCCGCCAGCAACTGGGTCGCGTCCCGGTGGAACGCCTCCACGCCCGTGCCCTTGATGCCCTGCGAACCACCGTCCTCGGCCCACCGCGACGCGTGCAGCCGGAAGAAGTCCGTCATCGGCCCCGCCAGCGCTCCAGGCGCCTCCGTGCGCTCGATGCGGTAGCCCTCCTGCTTCTCCAGCCACTTGCGCCGACGCAGGTAGTTGTCCCTGCGCCCCGTGCGCTTGAGGAACGCGTCGAAGGACTCGCCTGGAGCGAACGTCTCGTAGGGACAGATGTAGCGCTCGGACAGGCGCACGTCGTCACCCGAGAAGACCTCGCGCAGCACCTCCACCGTGACGGAGTCGCTCCGCAGGTCGGTCAGGTCCAGCACGTCCCAGTCCTCGCGCAGCGCCTCCAGCATCCGCGCGAAGACCTGGCCCACCTCCCGCTCCATCCCCCTGCGGGCCACCACGTCCAGGTAGTCGCTGCCCACGTGCGTCTCACCCAGGAAGCCCAGGCGGCGCACGGGGATGCCGGCCACCCGGCGCGTCTCCAGCCCCAGCGGCCACAGCCCCATCAGCGTCCCCGCCGCGTCCCGCGCGGTGAGGACGAAGGGACGCCGCCCCGGCTCGATGCGGCGACACCACGGGTACAGCCACTCCCAGGCGTTGAAGGGCCCGGCGTCGCTCGCGTCGAGCAACGCGTTCCACTCCGCCCTCATGCCCGCCAGCGCGGACAGGCTGCCCACGGCGCTCACGTCCAGCCGCCGCTCGGCGCGCGGCCCCTGCTTCAGCTCGTCCTCGCGGATCATCGCCCCGTCTCTCCCGAGGAGCCCTCACGCCCCTCGCCAATCCGACCCCGCGCTACCCCGCGCGCTTGCGCGTGCGCCGGTCCGCCTTCACCGCGTCTCGCACCACCAGCGCCACGTCCGCCATCACCTCCGGCGACAGGTCCTGGTGACAAGGAATCTCCACGACGCTGCGCCGCAGCTGCGCCACCTCCGGGAACGCCGCCGCGTCGCACGCGGGATGGAAGCGCTTCCAGAAGTCGATGGCGTCCACGCCCCGGGCCCGCAGCCGCGCCAGCACCTCCGCCTTCTCCTGCACCACCAGCGGATAGAACAGCGGACAGGACCCCGGCGGCAGCTGGTTGAACAGCGGCGGCACCACGTCGCGCAGCCGGCCCAGCAGGTAGAAGTAGTTGCGACGACGCTTGTCGACGATGGACTCCAGGTCCTGCGCCAGCGCGATGCGCTTCGTCAGCGGGCTCATGCCCAGGTCCACGTGCTTGCGGTCGAAGTGCTGGGTGCCCGTGGCCACCCGCTCGATGCTCGCCGCCTTCACCGTCCCATGCCCCAGCGCCCGGATGAGGCCCCGCAGCGAGCGGCCCAGCGGCCCACCGCGCAGCTCCAGGTTCTGGAGCAGCGCGGACGCCGTGTGGCTGAACGTCGAGGCGGACGGCGGCGCCGGAGGCTCCGGCAGGCTGTACTGCCTGGGGCCGTTGATGACCAGCGCGCCCCCGTTGGGCACGGGCAGCGTCTTGTAGAGGCAGAAGATGCCCACGTCGCCGGTGGTGCCCAGCGGCACGCTCCCGTCCGAGGACAGCAGCGACAGCGCGCAGTCCTCGATGAGCACCAGGCCGTGTTCGTCCGCCAGCTCGCGCATCTGCGCCGCGGGGCCCGGGAAGCCCGCGTAGTGTGTCAGGTACAGCGCCTTCGTCTTGGGGCCGATGCGCCGGGCCACGTCCTCCAGGTCCACGTCCCAGTGGTTGCCCACCCGGTAGAAGCGCGGCGTCGCGCCCGCGTCGACCAGGGCCTCCACCTCCACCCCGTGGTGGTAGGCCGGCATGAGGACCTCGCCCTGGTCCAACCCCAGCATCTTCACCGTCAGCCAGACGGCGTTGCGCGCGAAATAGAAGTAGCGCACGTTCGGAGACGAGAACGGCGGCAGCGCCCCGGGCTTCGGACGGGACAGCAACATGCCGGGCCAGAGCGTCGGGAGGGACGGCACGAACAACCGCCCCGGGTGCTTCATCTCTTCCATTTCGACACCACCTCTTTCGCCGCCGGACCCCACCGGAACTTCGCCGCGCACAGCGCGCGACCCAGGGCGGAGTCGTTGAAGACATAGAGCCAGGTGTGGCGCCGGACCTTGTCCGTCCAGTCCCGCTTCCACACCATGTCCGGTCCCAGGAAGTCGAACTCGCGCAGCCCCCGGTCGATGCACGTCCCCGCCACCTCGTCGAGGAGCAGCTGTCCGGGACTGCACTCGCGCAGCTGCTCGTCGTAGCCGGGCTTCAGGAGGAAGTAGCGCTGGCCGTACTCCAGCCCGTAGTGGAACGCCACCGGAAGGCCGTCCAGCCGCAGGAAGTACAGCGCCAGCCGGTTGCGGTAGGCCGCGTCGCGCGCCAGCTCCGTGTAGAAGCCGCGCGTGCGCGCGTCCTGCGCCATGGCGGTGCCCCGCTCGCCCTTCCAGCCGCTCTGCTCCAGCAGGAAGCCCTCCTCCAGCGCCCCCTCCAGGCCGAGCCCCCCCTCCACCCGCTCGAAGGTGACGCGCCCCTTCTCCTCGAGCTTGCGCCGCCGCCGCCGGCAGTTCGCCTTGAACTTGGCCTGGAGCGACGCCAGGAACGCCTCGCGTGACTTCGGCAACGGGATGTAGGGCGACTGGAGCGACTCCCAGGCCCCCACGGGGTTGCCCGCGGAGGCCGCCGCCGCGTGGAACCGCCAGGCCGCGCCTCCGTCCGGCACGTCCGTCAACCGCAGCACGTCCCAGCCCCTGCGGGCCCGCAGGTGCGCGACGAAGGCGCCAGCGGCCTCGTCCGGGTCCCGCGCCAGCAGGTCGAAGCGGCACGAGTGCGCGTTGGCCGCGCCGGAGAGCTGCCGCACGGGGACGCCGTACAACGTGGCGCGCTCCTCCCACAGGGGCAGCGCCGCGCTCAACCGGCCCGCCGCGTCCCGCAGCGTCAGCACGCACAGCCGCGCCCCCGGGGCGAAGTTGTCCAGCCAGACGCGCAGGAACTCGTGGCGGTAGAACACCTCGTCGGAGGTGGCCTCCACGAGCGCGTTCCACTCCGACTCCAGGGCCATGAAGGCCGCCCGGTCATCGACCTCGATGACGCGCGGCCCGGGTCTGCTCAGGATTGCTTCCATGTTCGGGCGCCCAAGGTGGTGATGGGGGTGCGCGGCTACAAGCCACTGCGGGCCATCTTCAGCAGGCACGCGGCGACCTTGCGGCTGTCGTGTCGGATCCTGGACCCCTCCTTGAGCAGATCCGCCCGCACCGGCACCACGCCCGCCGCGATGAGCTCGCGCGAGTCCACCGACACCGGGAAGGAGCCGCGCCGGCCGTAGCGCTTCATGGCCTCCGGCGACGGCACCGTGCCGTTGACGAGCACCGCGTCCAGCACCGGCCCCACGTGCTCCCTCACGGCGAGCACATGGTCCAGGCAGGACATGCCGTCCGTCTCCCCCGGCTGCGTCATGAGGTTGGAGACCAGCACCTTCAGGGCCCGCGACTCCTTGAGCGCCTGGGCCACGCCGTCCACCAGCATGTTGGGCAGCAGGCTCGAGTACAGCGACCCCGGGCCGATGGCCACCAGGTCCGCGGTGTAGATGGCCTCCAGCAGCCCCTCCACGGGCGGAGGCGAGCGGGGGCTCAACGACACCCGGCGCACGCGCCCCTGCGCGCGGCAGATGTTGCGCTCCCCCACCACCTCCGTGTCGTCATGCATCTGCGCCACCAGCTGCACCGACGCCAGCGTCGACGGCAGCACCCGCCCGCGCGCGCCCAGCAGCTCGCCGGACATTCGCACCGCCTCCATGAAGTCGCCCTTCAGCTCCGCCAGCGCGGCGATGAGCAGGTTGCCCACCGCGTGGCCGGCCAGGCCCCGCGCGCCCCCGAAGCGGAACTGGAACACCTCCTTGAGCGCGCTGCGCCCGCCGGCGAGCGCCACCAGGCAGTTGCGGATGTCCCCCGGCGGCAGGGCCCCGTGCAGCCGGCGCAGGCGCCCGGAGCTGCCGCCATCGTCGCTCATCGCCACGACGGCGGTGATGTCCACGCCCGGGTCGCCCGGCTTCGGCGCGGCGCGCCGGGCCAGCCCCCGCAGCACCATGGGCAGCCCCGTGCCCCCGCCAATCGCGACGATGCGCGTGGGACGCTCCAGGTGTGGCTGGAGCAGCTCGTTGCGTTCGGCCTCCCGCTCCCGCTCGCGCAGCCTGCGGGCCCGGGCCTCCTCCCACGACTCCGGGAGCGGCGAATCCATGTCCATTCCCACCATGTCCCAACCCCCATCCACGACGCCCGACCCGCCACCCCTGGCGGGCCCCCGCCCGGCCTCCCGCCCCAGGAGGCCAGTCAGGTGGTGTTCCTACCGAGCCCCACGCCCGAGCAAGACATGCCTCACGGTGTGGAAGATGATTCCCATGTCCAGGAACAACGAACCGTTCTTCACGTAGTACAGGTCGAACTCCAGCTTGTTGCGCGCGTCCTCCACGGAAGCCCCATAGGGGTAGCGGATCTGCGCCCAGCCGGTCAGCCCCGGCTTCACGGCCTCGCGCAGCCCGTAGAACGGAATCTGTTGCTTGAGCTGTGCCACGAAGACCGGCCGCTCGGGCCGGGGTCCCACGAAGCTCATCTCCCCCATCAAGACGTTGAACACCTGGGGAATCTCGTCGATGCGCGTGCGCCGGATGAAGCGCCCCACCCGAGTGACGCGGTCGTCGTTGGCCCGCGCCCACACCGCGCCGTTCTTCTCCGCGTCCGTGCGCATGCTGCGGAACTTCCACAGGTGGTACGTCGCCCCGAGCCGGCCCGTGCGCTCCTGCCGGTAGAAGACGGGCCCCCTCGAGTCGAGCTTGATGGCCACCGCCACCAGCAGCAGGAAGGGCGCGGACAGCCCGAGCAGCAGCGAGGCCACGGCCAGGTCGAACGCCCGCTTGAGCGCCCGCCGCAGCGGCGACACCGTCAGCTCGTCCGCGAACGCGAAGTCGCTCGCCCGCAGGAACTGCACCGGGATGCGCCGCAGCACCCGCTCGCAGAAGCCCGTCGCGTCGTAGACGCGCCGCCCCTGGAGCCTGCACGCCAGCAGCGACTCCACCCAGTTCACCCCACCGCGCATGTCGTCCGCGGCTTGCACGACGAAGGCCGCGCCCAGCCGGGCCGCGAGCTGGTCGAGCGGCTCGTCGAGCGCCGTCGGGTCCACCATGGCCACGACGCGGTAGCTGCCCTCGCCGCCCGCCTCGATGGCGGTCGCCACCGCGCGGGCCTTGAGGCCATCCCCCACGATGAGGACGTCATGCGGCGCGCCCACCAGGGCGCGGATGGACACGCGCACCACCAGGGTGCCCGCCAGCGCGCCCATGGCCCCGCCCAGCAGGGCGCCGGGTGGCAGCGCCACCGGCAGCACCAGCGGCACCACCAGCATCACCCCTCCGGCCACCATCGCCGTGACGCCCGCCGCCTTGAGGAAGCGGTAGCCGCGGGTCCGGTCCTCCGCGGCGATGCGCAGGTCGTACAGGTCCAGCAGGTACAGCGTGAACTGGAAGGTGACGACGAAGGCGGCGCCCAGCCCCAGCAGCGTGGGCCACAGCGTCGACAACGGCGGCCGCGTGCCCGCAGGCGCGAAGAGAGCCGCACAGGCGGCCGCGCCCATCACGCAAGCCAGTGCGATCGCCGAACTCTCGGCAAGGAAGAATGTCAGCTTCTTGGCTGAAAAATAGTGGTGAAAAACCCGGAGCACGTGCCCCTCCGACCAACCCGCCCGACCCACGAACGACCCCACGACACCTCACCTCCGCCCCTCTCCCGGTGACGGGAGGCCGGGGCGGAGGTCACCACCGCTACCGCTGCTTCTCGTAGTTCTTCAGGTATGGCGTCGCCTGCAGCTCGGCGCCATTGAGCACGCAACCGAGGATGGGCGCGCCCGCAAGCTGCTCCACCGCCTGGTGGACCGTCTTGCCCGGTGTCACGTTGGCCCGGATGACCATCAACAGGCCGTCCACCTGGTGGCCGAGGATGGCCGCGTCCGCGAACGGGAGCGTGGGCGGCAGGTCGACGTACACCTCGTCGAAGCCGTCACGCACCGCCTTGAGGAACTGCTTCATCCGGGGGCTGGCCAGCACCTGCGACGGCTCCTCCGGCGTGGCGCCGGCGGGGATGAGCGCCAGGCGCGTGGCGTGGAAGCGGCGCACCACGTCCCGAACCTCCACCTCCCCTGAGAGCAGCTCCGCCAGGCCCGTCTTGTTGCGCACCCCCAGCGTCGCCGCCACGCCGCCGCGCCGCAGGTCCGCGTCCACCAGGAGGATGCGCCGGTCGGGGTTCGCCCGCGCCGCCGCCATCGCCAGGTTGACGCTCGTCACCGTCTTGCCCTCCCCCGGCATCGCCGAGGTGAGCGCGACCACCTTCATGGGCCGCAGCTCCCGCATCCGCTCCAACCGGTAGTACAGGCTGCGGTACTGCTCCGCCGCCGCCGAAGCCGGCGCCGTGAGTGTCACCACCCGGCGGTCCACCGAATTCGGATTCGTCGCGTTGTCATCCACGCGGGGGAGGAAGTTGCCCGCCCGCTCCATCGTCTGGTCCATGTCCGCCTTCCGTCCTTTCCGTGGGTGTCAGTTCAATGAGGTGGGGGTCTGCACGTTGTTGCGAGTCCCCGAAGACGGCATCAGCACGCGCTTCTCCGTCTTGCCCTGCATGTCCGGCACCACCGCCAGCACCGGGAGCGTCAGCCGCTGGCGCACCTCCGTCCCATCGCGCAGGCTGTCATCCCGCATCTCCAACATCGCGCCCGTCAGCACCCCCAGCCCCAGCGCCACCAGCAGGGCGATGAGCATCCCCGTCATCCGGTCCGGCCGCGCCGGCGTCACCGGCACGCCCGCCGGGGAGATGACGTTGAACAGGCTCTGCGCGCTCTTGGCCTCGAGCTCCTGGGCGATCTCCGCCTCCACCTTGCGGCTCACCACGCTCTGGTACTTGGTGCGGGCGATTTCATAGTCGCGGTTCATCACCCCCAGCTCGTGCGCCCACTTCGGCGTGTTGTTCAGCCGCGACTGGTACGCCTCCGCCTTCTGCTGCAGGTCGACGATCTCCTTCTGGATGTTGGCGATGAGCCCGGCCACCCTTGCGCGCTCGGCGCGCTCGGCCCACAGCCGCCCCTCCGCCTCCTTGCGCCGCGCGGCCATGCCGTCCAGCTCCGCCTGCATGCGCTTGATCTCCGGGTGGTCCTCCGTCCAGTTGGTGCGCGCGCTCACCAGCGCCCGCGTCAGCCCGTTCTCCGCGGCCTCCAGGCGGCCGGCCTCGCTGTCCACCGCGTTGCGGGCCCGCGCCAGGTCGGACCGGCGCGCCTCCGCCACGCGCAGCTCCTCCGACTTCGTCTGCAGCTCGTGCGACACGCGCTCGAGCCCCCGCATGTTCATCTCCAGCTGCTCGGGCAGCTCGCCCAGATGGTCCACCTTGAACTGGGCGATCCGCTTCTCCCAGCTGGAGACCGCCTTGCCCATCTGCGACATCTCCTCGTTGAAGAGGTCCGTGGCGCGAGCCGCCTGCGCCTTGCGGATCTTCAGCGTCTCCTCGGCGAAGATGGTCGGCAGGCGGTTGGTCACCTGCGCGGCCACCTGGGGATCCCGGTTCGCGTAGGTGAGCTCGAAGGCCGTCTCACCCTCCACGCGCACCGTCAGGTCCTTGCGCATCTGCGCGACGGCCGCCTCCATGCCCTTCTCGGACACGATGTCCGGGTAGAGGTTCATCTCCTCGATGGCCTTCTGGAGCACGGGGCGCGCCATGAGTTCCTGGCGCACGGTGAGCAGTCGTTGCTCGATGAGCTCGCTCACCGTTCGCTGCACCATCTCCTCTCCTGGCCGTTGCGGTTCCACCCGGACCACCACGGACGCCTCATACACGCTCGGCCGGGTCATCACGATGGCCGCGCCCACCGCGAAGACCGCTGCTGCGATGGCCCCCACCAGCGCCTTGCGGCGCCAGAGGGCGGCCAGCAGCTGATCCGCCGTCATCCCACGCTCCATGTTCCGCTCCTCCTCCAACCCACTCACGTGTTGTCACCACGCCGTCACGATGAGACGGACAGCGAATACGTTGCGCGTCAGATCTCCCGCAGCGCCCGCCGCCTCCGCCACGCCCACCTGGGCGATCCGATCCACCGCTCCCTGAGCCGCCACCCGGCGGTTGAAGCGGAACTCCACTCCGGCCCCTACTGCGTACCCCTGCGACACCAGGGGCGTACTGCTGAACGTCGACCACTCCCGCGAGGGCGCCTGGCCGTTGCGGAAGAAGCTCGCCGCGCCGAACGCGGAGAACTGGTGGTCGAAGCGCCGCGCCAGGCTGACCGTCGCGTAGTCCGCCCACAGCGCGTTGGCGAAGCCGCTGGCGCCCACCAGGTCGTGGCCCACCGCGATGCCCAGGTCGAACAGCTCGCCCTCGCGCGCCAGCTCCACGTTCACCCGTGGCACCCAGCCCCCTTCCTCTCCCCTCGGCGCCAGGTAGCGCACCGGGCCGGCCCGGACGATGAGCGTCGTGGGGCGCGTCAGCCGGTAGCGCAGCGTGCCCGCCACGCCATGCGACTGGGACAGGCTGTTCAGGTAGAGGAAGCCCTGGTAGCGGTACTCCGCGCCCAGGGTGAGCCGGCGCGACGCGCGGTACATCAGCTCCAGCGTCGGCGTGTGCGCGTACCCCGCGGACTGCCCGGCCTCGAGGATCTTCACCGCCTCGAGCGTGTAGCCGACGCGCACGTCGGCGCGATCCGTCGCCCGCCCGGTGAGGCCCAGCCGGGCCTGCGTGAAGAAGGTGGGCGAGGTGGAGCGCGCCAGGCCGTCGCGCGGCAGCGAGGTGGGGTCCGACACGTGATAGACGCGCACGGCCGTGTCCACCCGCAGGCGCCGGGACAACAGGTAGCGCCCCTCGAGCGTCCCCCGGTGGTCCAGCGTCACCTTTCCCGAACCGTGCCGCATCAGCACGTCCGCCGCATAGGCGCCGTCCAGGTTGAGCCGCTCGTCCTGTCCCTGGATGCCCACGCGCGGCGAGAACTTCGTCATCAGCTGCCCGTCACCCGTGCCCAGGCGCAGGTCGTCGTCGAACCGCTCCTCCGCGGAGACGCGCAGCCGGGGCGACCACTGCGTCGCCGCCGACGCGACCGGCGCGGTGAGCATCAGGCCCGTGAGCAGCCACTTCTTCCAGTCGCCCTTCACCTTCGTCCTCCCTCGCCAGCCCCTGCACCGTCCATGGCCCCGCACCCCCACCCCCGCCTCGTCGCTCACGGCACGACGATGGTGTCACCGGGCCGCAGGATGACGTCCTGTCCGCCATCCGGAGAGAGCAGGTCGCTGTAGCGCACGGGGATCTGCCCGCCGTTGCCGTCGCTGCGGATGACCACGATGCCGTCGGAGTTGGCGAAGTCCGTGAAGCCGCCCGCCAGCGCGATGGCCTGCAGGAGCGACACGCGGCCACGCAGCGGGTACGCGCCCGGGTGGGTGACCTCGCCGGTGACGAACACGCGGCTGCTGTTGACCTCGCGGACGATGACCGTCACGCGCGGATCCTGGACGTAGGGCTGGTAGCTCGCCTTGAGCGCCTCGGCCAGCTCGGTGGGCGTCTTGCCCGCCGCCATCACCTCGCCCACCATCGGCATGGAGATGTAGCCATCCGGACGGACCGGCAACGTCCGCGACAGCTCCGCGTCGCGCCACACGGCCACGTCCAACACGTCCTCCCGACCGATGCGATACGGCTGGTCGGTGTTGTCCACCTTCATCGCCGGCGGGTGGGCACACCCTCCCAGGAGCATCACGCCCAGCACCGTCCAGAACCCCGCGCTCGTCTTGCCCATCGTCTGCTCTCCCTCGTCGCTGCGGATGTCTCGCGCTCCCCGCACCTTCGCGGCTCACGCCCTCGGCGCCGTTGCCATAGCAGCGGATGTGCCATTCACCCCTGGGAGGGAAAACCCATGGATCGCCGTGGGTTACGAAATGCCCCAGCCTGTGGCATCCCCGGGCCCGGGAAGAATTACCGCCAACGGACGGGTATGACTTCTGGAGCTTTCGCCAGCGAACCTCCCGCGGGTGGAAGCGCGCTTCCCTCTCGGGGGAAACACCTTTCCCATTCCGCACCATCGGTGCGCGGCATGCGGTTTGTAGTCGATGGAACGCGAGGCGATGCGGTTCCACATCATCGGGCCATGGGGGCCCGCAGCGAGGGAGCGAGCGGATGAGGAAGGCAGCGGGGGCGGTGGCGGCGGCGTTCGCGACGGCGACGGGAGTGATGACGTGGATGGGTGTGGCCTTCGCGGCGCACACGGAGGCCGCGGCGCTCGGCGTGGTGGGGCTGGTCCTCTACGCGGGCAGCGCGGTCCTCGGCAGGACCGGTGACGAGACGGCGCGCGGCGTGGCCAACCAGGCGTAGGGCCCCGACTCCGGACCGGAACGAACGAAGGCCCGGTGCCCCTGACGGGACGCCGGGCCTTCCTCGTTCCATCGCGTGGCGACGCTCAGGCGACGGCGCGCACCACGCCGCCATCCACGCGCAGGGCGGTGCCGTTGATGCCGGAGGCGCGCGGGCTGCACACGAAGGCCACCAGGTCCGCCACCTCCTCCGTGCGCGCGAAGCGCTGGATGAGCGACGACGGCCGCGCGCTCTTGAAGAACTCGCGCTCCACGGTGGCCACGTCCACGCCCTGCTGCCGGGACAGGTCCTTCAGGAACACCTCCACGCCCTCCGAACGCGTGGGCCCGGGCAGCACGGAGTTCGCGGTGATGTTCGTCCCCTGCAGCCCCTCCGCGATTCCGCGCGCCACGGACAGCTGCGCCGTCTTCGTCACGCCGTAGTGGATCATCTCCACCGGAATCTGGAGCGCGGACTCGCTGGAGATGAAGACGATGCGCCCCCAGTCCTTCTCCCGCATGCCCCGCAGGTAGTGACGGCTGAGCCGCACGCCGCTCATCACGTTGACGTCGAAGAGGCGCAGCCAGTCCTCGTCCGGAATCTCCTCGAAGGGCTTGGGCTCGAAGATGCCCACGTTGTTCACGAGGATGTCCACGTGGGGGACGAGCGCCACCACCTGTCTGGCGCCCTCGCGCGTGCCCAGGTCCGCCGCCACGCCCCGCAGCCTCGCGTCCGGCTGCTTGCGACGGACCTCCGCCAGCGCCGCGTCCACCCGCGCCTGGGTGCGACCGTTGACGATGACCTCCGCGCCCTCGCGGGCCAGCGACTCGACGATGGCGAGCCCGATTCCAGCCGTGGAGCCGCTGACCAGCGCGACCCTGCCCTTCAATTCCAGGTCCATGTGTCCCCTCGGGAAATTCGCGTCCCTTGCTAACGCCCGGCCCGCCTCCCCGCCAGCCCTCCCCCACGCGCGCGCCGCCCACCCGTGGCCGAAGCAGGGCGATGCGGATAATCCGCATTGCGGAGTACCTGTCTTGTGGTGTATCCACTCCGGAACGTGGGTCCGGCGCCGCCCTCGGCGGCTGGCTCGGCGCACCGGGAGGGCCCGTGGGGCAAGACGACGCGAACGGGACGGCGCGAGGCCGCGCGGAGGGCGCGATGACGGTGCACTGGAGCGAGGAGCCGACGTCCGCCGCGCCCACGCGGGAGCATCTGGAGTCCAGCGCCCGGCTGATCGGGATGCTGATGGACTTCAACCGGGACCGCTCGGTGCTGAGGGACCCGTTCCATCAGTTCTGCGCCGAGCAGGAGCTCAGCTCTCCCCAGAGCCACATCATCCTCTGGCTGGGCCACGAGGCGCGCCCGCTCAGCACGGGCGCCCTGTCCCGCCTGGCGGACATCAACGACCGGAGCATCACCGGCATCATGGATCGCCTCGAGGCGCGGGGACTGGTGCGGCGCACGCGCCTGCCCGCGGACCGGCGCACGGTCCTCAATGAGCTCACGCCTCGGGGGCGCACCCTCTATGTCGGCATCAAGGACCGGATGGTGGCCGCGCTCGCGGGCTTCGTGGCGACGATGAGCGCCGACGAGGAAGCCACCGTCTTCCGTTTGATGGGCCGCCTGCTCGCGGCCGTGAACCCCGCCACGAAGTAGCCGCGTGCCCGACAGCGCACCGTTCTTCCGGCAACACCTCGCGGCGCCCGACAGCCTCTCCACCCGCTTCGGACACGAACCAGGGCGCGCCCCGTACGTCTCGTCGTCACCGGCCCACCATGGATGCCCGCATGCGCATCGCATCGTCCGGATTCCGCCCCGAGCGGCGCCTGTCCGGCACCTTCTGCCCCATCCCACCGCAGGCGTGGATGCTCCTCGCCCTCCAGTTGATGGGCACGCCCGAGCCGGCGCGGGCCCAGGAGGCGGCGACGCCCCCCGCCGTGGAGGTGACCGGGCAAGCGCCCTCCGCGGCCCCCGCGTCCGAGGAGCTGACACCCGGCCGCATCGAGCGCATCGACATCGAGGGCAACGCGCGCACGCGCGACTCCGTCATCCTCCGGGCGCTGCGCATGCTCCCGGGGGAGCTGCTCGCCCGGGACGCGGGACCGGAGCTGAAGCGGCGGCTGCTCAACCTGAAGCTCTTCAAGAGCGTCGACGTGCGCTCGCGGCCGGAGGGCGACGGCGTGGTGCTCCAGGTCCAGGTGGACGAGCGCTGGACGCTGCTGCCCATCCCCATGTTCACCTCCAGCAAGGGCCAGTGGCAGGCGGGCCTGTTCGCGCTGGAGACCAACCTCTTCGGGCTCCACAAGACGTTCGTGCTGGGCGCGCTCGCGGGCAACCGGGGCGGGACCTTCTTCTCGCTCTACCGCGACCCGGGCATCGCCGGCAGCCGGTGGACGGCCGGCCTCTTCGGGCAGTACGCGAAGATCGACCGGGAGCGCCGCGTCCGCGACGTGGTGGTGGACGAGTACACGGACCGGCGCGTGGATGCGTCCGCGACGCTCGGCTACCAGTTCCTCCCCGAGCTCAACGTGGGCGCGGGCGTGTTCACCCTCCTCAACAAGCCCCTGCCCCGCAACGAGGGCGGGCTCGTCCCCGCGCGCAGCGACGTCTTCGGCGTCAGCGCGTCCGCCGAGTACCTGGGCCAGGACTTCCACTTCTATTTCAATGAGGGCCCCCTGGCCCGGGTGAGCTTCCGCCAGGGCCTGGAGCCGCTCGGCTCGACGCGCGACTACCGGCAGGTGTCCGCCTCCGCCAGCTACACGCTGTCGCTGTTCGGAGACCACGCCGTCTCGCTGCTGGCCAGCTTCGACCGCGTGTGGGGCGACGCCACCCTGGACGCGTTGTTGATGGGAGGCCGCGCCGGCAGCCGGGGCTTCACCAACCAGACCCTCTGGGCCGAGCAGGCCGCGACCGCGACACTCGAGTACCAGGTGCCGCTGTGGAGCCCGCGCCTGGCCACCCTCACCGCGCATGCCTTCGTCGACGTGGGGCGGGTGGCCTGGAAGAACGCCCGCCTGCGCTATGCCGCGCCCGGCGCCGGTGTCCGCGTCTATCTGCGCAGCGTCGCCGTGCCCGCCCTCGGCCTCGACGTCACCCGCGAACCCCAGACGGGCGAGGTGGTCGCCAGCTTCGCCGCCGGCCTGTCGATGTAGTGCCCCGCCCTCCCCCGCTCGCGCCATGAACCCAGCACAGCGCATCGCCATCGTCACCGCCGCCACGCAGGCCTTCGCCCGGCATGGCTTCTCCGGGACCTCCCTGGAGGACGTCGCCCGGCGCGCGGGCCTGCCTCCCGAGTGCATCCACGACCACTTCGAGAGCAAGGCGGCCCTGTTCGCCGTGGTGGTGCGGCAGGTCTCCCGGGGGATGCTCGAGGAGCTGGAGGCCGCCATCGCCTCCGCCTCCACCGCCGAGGACAAGATGCTCGCCTTCGTGGAGACGCGGCAGGGCCAGGTCGACCGCCTCCTGCGCGACCTGCGCGTCTCCCCGGAGGCGCTGGTCGACATGCTCCCACGGATGGACCCGCTGCTCGTGGACGTGCGGGCCCGCGAGGTCGCCCTCCTCGAGCACATCCTCTCCGAGGGCAACACGCGCGGGACGTTCGACATCGGCAACCCGAAGGCGGTCGCGCTCGCGATGGCCTCCGCGCTCCAGAACATCGAGCGCGTGCTGCTCCAGGTCCAGCTCGACGTGGACTTCACGGAGGGTCCAGACGCGCCCCACGCCCGCCCCCCGCGTCACCGGCTGCACTAGCGCCATGGCTGCTCTATGGTGCGCCGCCATGGCGAAACCCCAGTACTGGCTCATCAAGAGCGAACCTTCCGTCTACGCGTACGCGCAGCTCGAGAAGGACGGGAAGACGGAGTGGACGGGCATCCGCAGCTACGAGGCGCGCAACAACCTGCGGGCCATGAAGCCCGGCGACCTGTGCCTCTACTACCACTCCAACGAGGACAAGGCCCTGGTGGGCATCGCGCGGGTGCTCACCGCGGCCGGGCCGGACTCCACCGCCCCCGACGAGGACTGGGCCTCCGTGCGGGTCGAGGCCGTCACGCCGCTGAAGCACCCGGTGGACCTGGCCACGGTGAAGGCCACGCCCGCCCTGGAGGAGTTCCCGCTCGTCACCCGCAGCCGGCTCAGCGTGGCGCCCGTCACCGCCGAGCACTTCAAGCTCGTCCTCAAGATGGCGAAGACGGCGCCGCCGAAGTAGTCGCGTCGGCCGGGTGCAGCAGCGTCACCTGGGGGCCGGTGAAGGTGTGGCGCTGCACCAGCCCCCAGTACAGGCCCAGCAGCACCAGCGCGCCGGCGAACGTGTAGCCGGCCAGCTGGTTGGGCGGCAGCACGAACAGCACCATCACCAGCGCGCTCCAGCCCAGCGCCACGACGTTGACGGCGCGCGACGCGCGGCCCAGGTCCCACGGCCCCCGGTGCGACCACGTCCCCGCGCGCCGCGCGCGCATCCCCACCCAGATGGGCAGCGCATAGGACGCGTAGAGCGCCAGGGTGCTCAGCGCCACCATGGCCGCGTACGCCTCCGCCCACAGCGCCACCACTCCGGCGGCCGCCACGGACACCCACACGGCGACGGCCGGGCTGCGGAAGCGCTCGGACACCTTCGCCAACCATCTGGACGCGGGCAGTCCGTTGTCGCGCGCGAAGGCGAACAGCATGCGCGAATTGGACGTCACCGACGACAGGCCGCAGAACCACATGGCGCCGATGGCCACCCACACCAGCGCGCCTCCGAGCGAGGGGCCCAGCGCGTGGGTGAGGACGTACAGGAAGGGGTTGGCGGCGGCGGCGGTGGTGGGCAGGTCCTGGATGGCCAGCGTCACCGCGCCCAGCAGCACGTAGCCCGCCACGGCGCTGACGGCCACGGACAGGAAGATGCCCCACGGGGCGTTGCGCGTGGGGTCCAGCGTCTCCTCGGAGACATGCGCGCTGGCGTCGTAGCCGGTGAACGTCCACTGGGCCTGGAGCAAACCGATGAGGAAGCCATACGCGTACAGCGGCGTCTCCGAGCTGAAGCGCGTCAGGAGGAAGGCGGCGTCCTGCTTGGGCGCGAGCACGGCGAGCGCGCCGATGAGCACGCCCACGCCCGCGACGTGGTACCAGGCGGAGAAGTCGTTGAGCCACGCCACCACGCGCACGCCCACGTGGTTGAGCACCGCGTGGGACAGGAGGATGGCGGCGTAGAGCGGCAGCACGTGGGTGCGCTCGCGCGGCCAGCCGAGCATGTCCGCGAGGAACTCGGCCAGCCCGTAGTCGATGCCGGCGGTGATGGCGAACTGCCCCAGGGTGTTGAGCCACGCGGTGAAGAAGCCCACCCGGGGCCCTCCGAGCATGGCGGCCCAGTGGTACAGCGCGCCCGCGGTGGGGAACGACGACGCGAGCTGCGCGAGGCTCGCGGCCACCGTCAGCGTCATCACCGCCACCAGCGGCCAGCCCACGCCCATGACCAGCGGACCGCCGAAGCGCAGGCCATGGCCGTAGAGCGTCACGGCGCCGGTGAGGATGGAGATGATGGAGAAGGAGACGGCGAAGTTGGAGAAGCCGCCCATGCCGCGCAGCAGCTGCTGCGCGTAGCCCAGGCGCTGGAGCTGGGCGGCATCCTCGCGAAGCTGACGCTCATGGTCCGGAGCAGTGGCCATGACCGCCAGGATACGCGGGCCCCTCCGCGTGACCTTGGAGGGGCGGGTCGGAAGGGCCCGCGTCTGTCCGGAACGTTACGGCCGGCGCAGCAGCACCCGTCCAGGTCCGGACTCCTCCGGGCCCTTGAAGTCCTCCGTCTCCAGCCCGTTCGGGCCATGGATCTGGATGTGCTTCACCATCGCGGGCATCCCCTCGACCTTCCGCCACAGCTCGGGTCCCAGGGCCTTCTTGATGCGCAGCATCAACCCCACGCGGTTGCGGCGCACCGCGGTCTCCGCTCGGCCAATCTCCTCCACCAGCTTGAGGACGGCGCCCTCGTCCGGCGTCTCCGCGTCGAGCTGCCGTTCGAACCGCAGCTGCGCGCGCTTGAGGTCCGCCTCCAGGGGGATGACCGCCTCGTTCGCCTCGAACGTGAGGTCCTCCACCTGCTTCACCTTCTCGCGGGGCACGCCCAGCCGCTCCAGCACGCGAGACGGGATGCCTCCGGGGCCGCCGATGCCGAAGCCCTCCCCCGGGAACCCGGGGGACGCCACCCCCGCCACGGCGACCGTGGGGCCGCCCGGAGACGCATCCAGGCGCCGCACCGTGCGGGTGACGAGGCCCGGCCCCCGCTCGAAGGCGACGGCCTCCTCGCGCGGAGGTGGCGCCTTGTCGGATGCCTCGGCCCGCGCCTGCTGCTGCCCCAGCACCGGCGCCGCGAACAACAGCGACGCCAGGGACGCGGACCACCACATGGGGACACGACTCTTCATGGTTTCGACTCCTGATAGGTGATGGGCATGAGCGCCGTACGGAACGGCGGTGCTTCCAGCGCGCGGGAATCCGGGGGGCGCACCCAACCGACGAGCGCCCCGAAAGGTCTGTACAGGTCGTCCTGCTTCACCACGTCTCGGCGCGAGTACCCGCGCACCTCGACGACGAGCGCCGCCAGCGCGTCGCGCTCGGCCTGGGCTCCCGCCTCCACCGCGACGGCCTCCGCCGCCCCCTCGTGGGTGAGCGACAGCTCGGGCCGGGGAGCCCGGCCGGTGGCCACCACCTCCACGCGCTCCACGGCGCGCTCGGCGGGAGGCGCCGACGACAGGCTCCCCCACGCCAGGGCCGCCACCCCCAGCGACGCCGCGGTGACCCACGCGGCCCGGCGACGCACCCCGCGCCGCCGCACCTCCCCCAGCACGCCCTCGCGGGCGATGGCGGGCAGGGCCCGCTCCGGCGGCCCCTTCAACGCCGTGGCGGACACGTGGAGCGCGGCCAGCGAGCGACACGCCTCGCAGCCCTCCAGGTGGTGGCCCAGCGCCGGAGGCCAGGGCGGGGACGCCTCCAACAGGGCGTGGACCGCGTCTTGGCACTTCATGGTGTCTCTCCTTCGACGAGCGCATCCAGGGCCTTGAGCCGGGTGAGGGCCCGATGCAGGTGCGTGCGGACCGAGCCGCGTCCGATGCCCATGGCCTCCGCGACGCCGTCCACGCCCAGCCCCTCCAGGTACCGCAGGGTGAAGGCCGTGGCCTGCTGCGCGGGCAGCGACCGCAGGGCCCGCGACAGCGTGTCCCAGCGCTGCGCCCCCGCGTAGCGCTCCTCCGCGGAGGGCGCGAGCTCCGCGGCCCCCCAGTCCAGCACGTCGCGGATGGCGCTCCACACCCGCCGCCGTCGCAGGTGGCTCATCGCGCGCGACACCAGGATGCGGCGCAGCCACGCGGCCCCCGCCACCCCGTCCCGCAGCGCGTGCCGCTTCTCGTAGGCGTCCGCGAGCGCCGCCTGCACCAGGTCCCTCGCCTCCTCCGCGTCCCAGACGAGCCGCCGGGCGAGCCTCAGCAACGCGCCCTGCTCCGCCTCCAGGAGCGCGTCGAAGTCCACCGCGACCAGGCCGGTCGCGGGACTTCCGGTCTCCTCCAGGATGACGGTGCCTTTCACGGTGCAACGACCTCCTCGGCTGCCTTCACGGAATGAGGACGCACGGGGGTGGAAACCGGCATACTCGCCCGCGTGAGCTCCCCAGAAATCCGCCGGATACCGGCCGCCGAGACGCGCGGGCTGCGTCGCGCCGTCCTGCGCCCCCACCAACCCCCGGAGGCCGTCATCTATCCCGGGGACGACGACCCGGACACCCTCCACCTGGGACTGTACGTGGAGGGGCGCCAGCTGGGAGTGGCCTCCCTGTACCGGGAGCCGCCGCCCTTCGCGCTCAAGGTCACCACGGCCTGGCGGCTGCGGGGCATGGCCGTCGAGCACGTCCGCCAGGGCATGGGGCTGGGCGCGGCGCTGCTGCGCGCGTGCCTGGAGCACGCGGCATCCCAGCGGGGCACCCAGGTGTGGTGCAACGCTCGCTCGACGGCCGCGGGCTTCTACAAGTCCCTGGGCTTCGTCTCCCGGGGCGAGCCCTTCGACCTGCCGGGCATCGGGCCCCACCACCTCATGTACCGGGACCTGTCGGGGGCCGCGTCATGACGGCGCCGAAGCAGCCCGACCTGGGGGCGCTGCGCGAGGCCATCGAACGCATCGACGAGGAGCTCCTCGACGCGCTCCGCCGCCGCATGGACCTGGCGGACGACGTGGCCCGCTCCAAGCTGGCCAACGCGGCGCCCTTCCGCGACCAGCGACGCGAGGACCTGCTGCTGCGCAGCATCCGCGGCCGCGCCTCCGAGCATGGCCTGGACCCGCACGAGGTGGAGCGCATCTGGCGGCTGGTCATCGACATGTCCGTCGCCCGCCAGCAGGCGCTCGTCACCCGGCAGGACACGACGCCGCTGCGCGTGGGCTACCCGGGCGTCGAGGGTTCCTACAGCCACCTGGCCGCGCGGCGCATGTACGCGGGCCGCTCCGGCGGCGTGCTGCTCACCGGGTTCGACCATTCGCGCGAGGCCGTGGAGGCGCTGCGCCGCGGCGAACAGGACCTGGCGCTGCTGCCCATCGAGAACACCACCGCGGGCAGCATGAACGAGACCTATGACCTGCTCGCCGAGGGCGGCGTGGTCATCACCGCGGAGCTGGTGAGCCAGGTCGACCACCGCCTGCTGGGGCTGCCGGGCGCGAAGCTGGAGGGCCTGCGCGAGGTCCTCTCCCATCCCCAGGCGCTGACCCAGTGCGAGGCGTACCTGCGCGAGCGGCTGCCCTGGGCGCGCGCGGTGCCGGACCCGGACACCGGGGGCGCGGCGCAGAAGGTCCGCGAGCGCAACGACGCGTCCGTGGCGGCCATCGCCAGCGAGACGGCGGCGCAGCGCTTCGGCCTGGAGGTGCTCGCGCGCGACCTCCAGCCCGCGTCGGACTACACGCGCTTCGTGGAGGTGGGCCGCGAGGCCACGCCGATGAAGCCGGGCGTGCCCTTCAAGACGTCGCTGCTCATGGTGCTGGGGGACGACAAGCCCGGCTCGCTGGGAGAGATGCTGCAGCGGCTCACCCTGCGCGGCGTCAACCTGAGCAAGCTCGAGTCCCGCCCCATCCCCGGCAGCCCGTGGCGCTACCGGTTCTACGTCGACGTGGAGGGCCACGCCGCCTCCGCGCCGCTGACGGCCGCGCTGGACGACATCCGGCCGCTGACGTCCTTCCTCCGGGTGCTGGGCACCTACCCTCGCGCCGAGGGCGAGGGGAGCCATGGCTGAGTCGTCGCGACGCCGCGTCGCCTTCCAGGGAGAGCACGGCGCCTATGGCGAGGAGGCCCTGCGCGCGCTCTATGGCCCGGACGCGGAGGCCGTCCCGTGCCTCACCTTCCGCGGCGTCTTCGAGGCCGTGGCCGAGGGCCGCGTCGACAGCGGCGTCGTCCCCGTGGAGAGCTCGCTGGGGGGGCCCGTGGCGGAGAACGTGGACCTGCTGCTGGAGCACGACCTGCCCATCTCCGGCGAGCTGTCCCTGCGCGTGCGGCACTGCCTGGTGGCGCCCCCGGGCCTGGCCCTCGAGGACGTCGAGCGGGCCCTCTCCCATCCCCAGGCGCTCTCGCAGTGCGCCGGCTACCTGAGGCGGCGCGGCATCCTCCCGGTGCCGGAGACGAACACCGCCATCGCCGCGCGCAAGGTGGCCGAGGAGGCCCCTCCACGCACCGCCGCCATCGCCAGCCGCGTCTCCGCCGGGCTGTACGGGCTGGCGGTGCTGGAGGAGGGCGTGGAGGACTCGCCGGACAACCACACGCGGTTCCTCACGCTGGGGGCCCCCGCGCCGCGAGCCTGGACGCGGCGCAAGACGGCGCTGGCCTTCACGGTGCAGAACGCGCCCGGCGCGCTGTACCGCGTCCTGGGCGCCTTCAGCGCGCGGGGGCTGGAGGTGGCGCGGCTGGAGTCGAGGCCCCAGCGCCGCGCGTGGGAGTACGTCTGGTGCCTGGACGTCGAGGGGGCGCTGGAGGACCCGCGGGTGCGCGAGGCGGTGGGGGCCGCCCAGGGCGCCTGCATCACCCTGCGGGTGCTCGGCAGCTACGGCGTGGCCTGAGGGCCTACGCCGCCACCTCCGTCGGGGCGCTGCCGTCGCCGTTCTTCACCACGGCCACGTACGCCTCGCGGACGATGTGCGTGTAGCGCTGGAGCGCGGCGAGCTGCTCCAGCCGCAGCGCCTGCGGGCCGTCGCACAGCGCCGCCTCCGGGTGCGGGTGGAAGTCCACCAGCACCATGGAGGCCCCGGCGATGAGCCCCTGGCCAATCGAGTGGAAGATGTCCGGCAGGCCGTCCGGCGGCGCGTCCGCGCGGCCGATGGCGTGCGACGGGTCCACGCACACCGGCATGCGGGTGAGCCGGCGCACCACCGGCACGTGGGCGAAGTCCACCATGTTGCGGTGCGGGTCGCCCAGGTGCGTCTTCACGCCGCGCAGGCAGAAGACGATCTTCGGGTTGCCCTCGCTGGCGATGTACTCGCACGCGTTGAGCGACTCCTCCAGGGTGATGCCCATGCCGCGCTTGAAGAGCACCGGGAAGTCGCGCTGCTGGCCGATCTGCTTGAGCAGCTCGAAGTTCTGCGCGTTGCGCGTGCCCACCTGGAGCATGACGCCCGTGGCGTTGCCGGAGCGCTCCAGCGCGTCGCGGATCTCGTCGATGTGGCGCGGGTGCGTCACCTCCATGGCGACCACCTTGATGCCGTGCTTGCCCGCGGACTCGAACACCCACGGCAGGCACGCGGCCCCCAGGCCCTGGAACTCGTAGGGGTTGGTGCGCGGCTTGTACGCGCCCATGCGCGTGGTGCGGATGCCGCAGCGCTCGAGCGCGGCCATCATCGACTCCACGTTCTCGCGCGTGTCCACCGCGCACAGGCCGGCGAACAGCTGCACCGAGCGCTCGTCGAACGTGACGCCGTTGTACTCGAAGCCCGTGGTCGCCATCTTCTGGCCCTTGTGCCGGCCGATGACCCGGTACTTCTGCGAGACGCGCACCACCTGGCGCACGCCGGGGATCTGCTCGAAGGGCTCCGTCGGGACCTGCGCCGTCGGACCGAGCAGGTACACCTCCGTGACGGTGTACTCGGACCCCTCCATCACGTGCGGCCGAGGCGTCACCCCCTTGTACTGGGAGGCAACCTGCAGGACTGCGGCAACCACGGACTGGGGTGAGTCCGGCTCGAGCATGACGATCATCTTCGTGCGTCTCCAACCACTAGGGCGTGTAGGTCTTGATGTGGGGCGGGAATGATAGCAACAGCGTCCGCGCGGTTTGTAACACCCCGGCGCCGCCAGATGCTCCACGCGCGACGCCCCCACGCCCGGGAGGACGGGCGACCCACCCCGCCGGAGCGGCCCGCCGACCGCCCCTTCAGCTCCCCATGGGGCGCAGCCGGAGGGCGAGCTGTGCGTAGTGATCGCGCTGAGCGGAGTCTCCCAGGTGTTCCCAGACGTCCGCGAGCGCCTTGGCGGCCTCGATGTAGGCGGGCGACAGCTCCAGCGCGAGCTCGAAGGTCCGCCGGGCCTGCCGGTAGCGGGCCTTGTCGGGGCGACGAGGCCCCTGGGTGAGCAGGGCGTTGCCGCGCTCGTACACCTCGATGGCGGCGCCCTCCCGGTAGCCGGGCTCCGGGTTGAGCTGGATGGCGCGCTCCATGAGGGCGGCGGCGGCCTCCGGCTCCCCGAGGGCGAGCTGGCACAGGGCGGCGTCGCGGTGCGGGTCGGCGGCGGAGGGGTCCACCTCGATGGCGCGCTCGAAGCAGCGCAGCGCCTCCTGGGCGCGGTCCAGGCGCAGCAGCGAGGCGCCCTTGGCGCAGAGGGCCGGAGAGTGCTTCGGGTCCACGGCGAGGACCTTGTCGAAGGCGAGGATCGCGGCCTCGTGTTGGCCGGACATCGAGAGGCTCGAGCCCTCGGTGAACGCCGCGAACAGCAACTTGGACATCGTGCCCCCAGGGCAAGGGTTGCCCGGTCGCTCCTGTGGTCGACCGTCTTCCAAGCCTGTCACCAGGGGCCACGCGATGAAAAGCCGCGCGAGGTCGCGGCCCTCGTCTCTCCCTGATGGCTGCCCACACTTCCGCTCCGCCCCGGGGCGGGGAAGCGGGGCCGCCCCACCCCGCCCACGGGTCCTGGTGGGCTGGGGAGCTCAGATGCGCAGGCCCGCCTGCACGCCGGGCCAGAAGGAGAACTCCTTCTGCGTCGACGCGGCGAACCGACT
Organism: Myxococcus stipitatus; assembly: GCF_021412625.1. Next base: position 84,405 of record NZ_JAKCFI010000019.1, read on the forward strand.
GACCTTCCCGGCGGGCTCGCTGTCCGTGGTGTGGAGCAGGTTGAAGGTCGGTCCCGCGACGATGGCCAGGCGCGAGGCGAGCTGGAAGCCGAACTGGAGGCGCGCCTGGTGCAGCATCCGGTTGTCGTCGAAGCCCTGGTCCCAGAGGAAGACGTTGCTGGAGACCGCGTCCACGTCGAAGAAGAACCGGTCGGTCACCGGCACGTGCCCGCCGATGCCCAGGCCCAGCGTCCAGTGGCTGGGGCCCCGGCTCCCGGGGAGCGAGCCCACGCCGGCGACCAGCGTCGTATAGAGGTGCTGGCTACCCACCTTCAGCGACAGGTTGGAGAAGTTGACGTCGCTGCCGAACACCTCGACGTGGAACTGGCCGTTGCGCACGATGCTCAGCAGGCCCACCGGCACGCCGGACTCCAGGTCGTTGGCCACGTTGACGATGCCCAACTGCAGGCCGTTCATCTTCCCCGCGACGTTGATGATGCCCAACTGCATGCCCGTGACGTCGCCGCCCACGTTCACCAGCGACAGCTGCGCGCCGGTCGCGCTGGCCGCGTAGCTGACACCGCCCATCTGCATGCCGCTCAGGTGCCCGCGGACCATGCTCAACCCCACCGACGCCTGGTAGCCGTCGAAGTCGCCCTCGACCCAGCTCGACCCCACGGCCATCTGCGTTCCGGCCGCGGACGTGTTGGACACGTTCGCGCCCACGGCGAGCTGTCCCATCAACCCGCCCTGGCGCGCGACGTTGAGGCCCACCGCGGCCTGCACGCCCTCCACCGGCCCGGAGGCCCAGTTGCCGCCCACCGCGAGCTGCGCCCCGCCCACCGCGCTCCCCGCCACGTTGCCGCCAATGGACATCTGCACCCCGCGCACGGGGCCCGGCGTCAGGTTGGCGCCCAGCGCCAGGGCCGCGCCCTCCAGGCGGGCCATGCTCCCCACGCCCAGGGACACCGACAGGTTGTTCGACACGTCGCCCCGCGAGAGCCAGTCGTTCGTCTGCAGCTTGGGGAACAGGCCCAGGTTGAGGAAACGGTGGTTGGGGCCGGTGGGCCCGGGCTCCACGAAGGCCGGGCCCACGCCGCCCGCGACGGGGGCCCCGCCGCGCATCGCGGTCAGCTCGCCCGTCACGCCCACGAAGGCGCGGTCGGCCAGGAGCGTGCGTCCGCCCTCCCCCACCACCAGCTCGGCGCGAGAGGAGGCGCCACGGGACTCGCGCATCACCGTGTAGCGGCCGGGCTGGAGCGCCAGCTCCGTGGCCCGGCCGGACAGCTTGTTCAGCTCCACCACCAGCCGCCCCGGTTCGTCGCGCACGTAGAGGCGCCCGTCGACGTCGTCGCCCACCACCAGCACCGCGGAGGTGCCGCGCAGGTCCGTCATCACCAGCTCTCCCGTGCCGGCCAGCTCGATGTCGTAGGCCGGGTGCTGGGCGCCCGCGCGCGTGCGCTCGGTGCGCGCGAGCGTCTCGTGGAAGGCGAACTGGTAGGCCTCGTGGAGCGTCACCTTCCCGTCGCCCGTCGCGTCCGCGGCGCCGCGCAGGCCGGAGACCAGGTTGTGGGTGAAGAACGAACCGCCGATGCGGTCGGACTCCTGCGACACCTCGTCCTCGGATGACGAGGTGAGGATGGCGTGTCCGCGCACCGCGGTCGACGTGTCGACGAGGAACGCCGGACGGCGCACGCCGCCCTTCTGCCGGGCCAGGGTGCCGGAGGCGCACGAGTCGAGGATGGCGATGCGCACGTCGGCGGGCAGCTGCTCCAGCGTCTTGCGCAGCTCGCGGTAGCCGTACCGGTCCTGGTGCAGGAGCAGGCCCTCCTCGTCGGAGTGGCCGGAGTAGTAGATGAGCGCCTCGGTGCGCGCGCCGGTGCCCTTCGCCGCGGAGATCATCGCCTTGAAGCGCGTGAGCGCGGCCTCCAGCGCCGCGCGGTCGCCCTCCAACATCATGAGCTGGTCCTGGGGCTGCACCCCGCCCAGCTCGCCCAGCACCTGCGCGAACGAACGCGCGTCCGTCACGGCGTAGCGCAGCTTCGCCCGACCGGGCCCGCCGTCGTTGACGCCGACGAGCAACGCCAACCGGCGCACCGGGGCGGACGCGTCCGCGGTGGACGGGGCCGCGGAGGCCAGGACGGGGAGCAGCAGGGACAGGAACAGGAAAGACCGCGCCATCACGGCACCTTCTCCAACGTGAAGGATGTCTGGGCCAGGGTATCCGGAAGCGGCAGCGGATGGGTGCCTGCTTCGCCGGGCTGACGGGCCAGCAGGCGCGCCGCCTCCAGGACGGCGCCCACATCCAGGGGCGCGTCCGACGTGACGAAGAAGAAGCGCTCGAAGGCCGGCGCGTCGTCCAGCTCGTACGAGTGGGCCAGGGACACCGCGCCGCCGGGCTTCAGCGCCGTCGCGCCCACCGGCGAGGCGGGAAAGTGCAGCGTCACCGCGCCCCGCCCGTCCACGGAGACGACGACGCCGTGCCGCCGGCCTCCCGCGAGGTAGCTCACCTGGAGCAGGTCGCCCGCATGGGCCGGCGCGTGGTCCGTCAGGAGCTCCGGCGCCCCCAGGCCCACGCCCTGGCGGTACAGGAGCAGCCGCGCGTCGCCCTTGATTCCCGCCGTCTCCAAGAGCTCGATGCGGGCCTGGGGGAACAGGGACGGCTCCACGTCCTCGCGAGGCGCGGACAGGAACAGCAGCACCAGCGACGCGACCACGGGGACGCCCAAGGCCAGGCCCTGCCAGTCCTGGCGCCCGGGGCCGCGCGCCGCGTCCGCTCGCGCCCGGGCGAGCCGCTCGCGCCGCGCCACCTCCGCGGCCACGGCCTCCGGCGGGTGGTCCGTCAACGTCCGCTCGGAATCCGCCGCCAGTCGCGCGAGCCGCTCCCGGCCATCCGGCTCCCGCTCCAGTCGGACGCGGGCGGCGGCGAGCGCCTCCGGGTGCAGCTCGCCCAGGGCGATGCGCTCCAGCAGCCAGTCAGGGGTGCAAAGGGCCATGCTCACGAAGCCTCCGGCGCGGTGCTCTCGGCCTCTCCACCCAGGCCCCCGCGGCGTCCTCCGGACACCTGAACACCCTCCCGCCGCGGATCTGTCACCCACGCCCCCATCGCCCGCGCCGGGGCGGCGCGCCAGATGTGGCCGGATGTGGGTCGCCCCTCGTTTCAGAAGGAAAGGACCATCAGCTCCTTGTCGACGTAGGCGCCGCCGACCTTCATGGCGTGAGGCTCCACGCCGTAGGTCTGGAACCCCAGGGAGCGATACAGCGCCGCGGCGGACGCGTTGCCGGAGGTGACCGCCAGCTGGACCTGCTCGACGCCCGGCATCTTCCGCGCCTCGGCGACGAGGCTCGTGAGCAGCCGGCGTCCCACGCCGCGCGAGCGGGCCTCGGGCGCCACGTACAGGCCCCAGATGGCGGCCTTGTGCGTCACCTTCGCGCCCAGCTCCCGGCGCACGCCGCCCATGCCCACCAGTCGGGAGCCGTCATAGGCGCCGAGCACCAGCGCGGCGGCCCCACCGTCGAGCTTTGCCCGCAGCACCTCCAGGGGCAGGGCCCCCTCGTCCTCGGGTGACGCCCCGAAGCTCTCCGGGTGGTCGGTCAGCGACGCCAGGCGCAGGGCCCGGAAGGCCGCGACCTCGTCTGGAGTGACTCGGCGGATGACGAGCGCCCCCGGCGTGGTGGCCCAGCCCTCGGCGGCCAGGACCGCGGGGAACCCCGTGGTGAAGTCCGGATAGCGCGGGGTCCAGCCCAGGGCCTTGAGTCGGGAATTGGACACCGCGCGGTCCCCTCGCAGCGTCTCCGGGAGGCTCTCCAGCGGCACCGTGGGCGGCAGGGGCACGTCGAGGTACCGGGCGAGGAAGGAGACCGACTCCAGCTGGGGCGCGGCGCGGTCGTCCGCCACGCAGTACAGGGCCCCGGGCTCGCCCTCCGCGAGCGTGACGCGGATGGCCTGGGTCAGGTCGTCCACGTGGATGCGGGAGATGCGCCCGCCCCGGTCGGGCAGGCGCAGGGTGCCGGCCAGCAGGCGCGTGTGCATGCTGCGTCCCGGGCCGTAGATGCCCGCGATGCGCAGCACCATCGCGCCATGCGGCAGGTAGCGCGACTCGGCCTCGACGCGCGCGAGCGAGCCGGGCGTCGCCACGTCCACCGGCGTGTCCTCGTCCACCACGCCCCGCGCCTTGCCGTAGACGCCGGTGGAGGACAGGTAGACGAGCCTCGCCGCGGGGCGCTCGGTCAACGCGTCGGCGATGCGCGCGTCCAGCCCGGCCTCGGGAGGGATGGAGACGACCACGTGCGCGCCGCCCGTCTGGCGGAGCGCGTCCTCCAGCGTCGCGACCTTGGCCCCCGCGCGCGTCAGCTCTCCTCGGCGTCCGGGGTCGCGCGTCACCGCCAGGACGTCACGCCCCGCCCGAGCCTCCTCGACCGCGAGCCGCGTGAGCGTGTAGCCGGAACCCAGCAGGAGCAGTGGAGGCGTCATGCCCCCCGCGATACCGGGACGCGAGGAGCGATGCAAGCCACCACGACGTGACGCTCACAGCTCCGCGCTGGCGCGCGGATCGATGATGCCGCACTCCTTGATTTTGTAGAGGAGCGCCTTGTAGCTGATGCGCAGCTTGCTCGCCGCGCGCCGCTTGTTCCACGCGGTGCGTTGGAGCATCGCCAGGATGGCCTCGCGCTCGGCCAGCATCGCCGCGCGCTTGCCGATGTCCTTCAGCGACAGCTCCCCGCTGGGCGGGGGTGGAGGCGGAGGCTGCGGCACGTCGAACGGGTTGACGTAGCGCGGCGACGGAATGACCGAATTGATGGGCTCCACCACCGCGGGGGCCGCCGAGGCGTGCGGCGCCGGGGCCGCGCTCCCCCGCGACGGCATCTCCAGCACCTGCACGGACGACGCGGGAGCCCGCGCCGGCTCCTCCGGCAGGCGGATGGCGTAGCCGTCGTCCCCGCCGTAGGCCGTGGGGAGGGACGGCGCGCTCGCCGGGGCCCGGCTGGCGGCGTGCAGTTCGTCGAGCACCAGCGTCGGGTCCTTCAGGACGCACAGCCGGCGGACCATGTTCTCCAGCTCGCGCACGTTGCCGGGCCAGTCGTAGTCGGCGAAGGACTGGAGCACCTCCGTGGGCAGCTCCGACACGCCGCTGATGTAGTGGCGCCCGTACTTCTTCAGGAAGTGGTCGGTCAGCGGCACCACGTCCTCGCGCCGCTCGCGCAGGGGCGGCAGGCGGATGGCCACCACGTTGAGGCGGTAGTACAGGTCCTCGCGGAAGTTGCCGAGCGCGATCTCCTTCTCCAGGTCGCGGTTGGTGGCCACCACCACGCGGCTGTCCACGCGGACGCTCTTCTTGCCGCCGACGCGGAAGAACTCCTCGTCCTGGAGCACCTGGAGCAGCTTGGCCTGCAGCCGGATGGCCATCTCGCCAATCTCGTCCAGGAAGATGGTGCCCTGGTCCGCCAGCTCGAACTTGCCGGGCTTCTCCGCCGTGGCGCCCGTGAAGGCCCCGCGCTCGTGGCCGAACAGCTCGCTCTCCAGCAACTCGCCGGGCAGCGCCGCGCAGTTGACCTTGATGAAGGGCCGGCCCCGCCGCTGGCTGCGCGCGTGGATCTCCCGCGCGATGACCTCCTTGCCCGTGCCGGACTCCCCCAACAACAGCACCGGGACGTTCTCGTTGGCGATGCGCTCCACCAGCGCGCGCGCGCGCCGCATCGACGGGGACGTGGAGATGAGCACCCGGGCATCCGCGGCCGGGTCCACCGCGGGGCGCGCGGCGAGCCCCGGCGGAGCCCCCGGCCGGTCCGGCGCGCGCGCGCCGAGCGCACGCGACAGCGCGTCCTGCAGGTCGTCGTTGCCCAGCGGCTTGGAGAGATAGTCGCTGGCACCCATCTTCATCGCGCGCACCGCGTCGTCCGCGCCCGTCAGGCCGCTGAGCACGATGACGGGCGCGTTGCCGCCCTGCCCCCGGTAGCGGCGCAACACCTCGAGGCCACTCATCTCCGGCATCACCACGTCCAGGAGCACGGCGTCGAAGGAGCCACCCGCGAGCATCTCCAGCGCCTGCGCCCCGCTCGAGGCGCAGCGCACCTGGTAGCCTGCGCTGCCGAGCAGCTCGGACATGAAGGTGCGTACCGACTCCTCGTCATCCACTACCAGCACCGCGATCCGATCCATCCCCTCGCCTCCGCTCGCCCTCTGCATCGACCCTCCACCCATCCTCAAACCGAGAGCCGGGCCACCGACCCGGCCATCCGGCGAAACTCCCGCGACCGACGCATGTCCTGCTGCGCCGCGCCCAGCAGCTGCTGGGGCGTCCCCGCCATGTCCGGGAAGCTCACCGCCCCCAGCTGCAACGACGTGCGCACCACGCGCCCCTCCACTTGGAAGCGCGCCGTCTCGAAGCGCGCCGCCACCCGCGCGATCATCACCGGCACCGCCTCCGAGGGCGTGGCCGGCAGCATCAACGCGAACTGGCTGTCGCCCACCCGCGCCACCGCGTCCGCCTCGCGAACCGTCTGGCCCAGCACCACGGCGCTGTAGACCAGCAGACGCTCCGCCAGGCCGCGTCCGTACTCCTTGCGCAGCGCGGTCCAGCCCCCCACCTCCGCCGCCACCACGGAGAAGCTCCCGCCGTGGCGCTCGCACCGGCGCGTCTCCAGCCCGATGAGCGCCAGCAGGAAGGCGCGGTTGTAGAGCCCCGTCACCGGGTCGTGCAGCGCGGGCGCGGCGCCGGCCTCGTCGCCCGAGGCCGCCCGCTGCACCGCCGCCTTCAACCGCAGCTGGGCATGCAGCTTCACCGCCAGCTCCGCCCCGGCGCCCGTGCGCGGCACCACGTCCACGCACTGCCCCTTCTCCAGGCAGTGCTGACGGGCCACCGCGTCATGCGGATCCACCAGGTAGAGCAGCGGCACCGTGCCCCGGCTGAGCTGGCGCAACCTCCGCGCCACCTGCACCGCCCCGAAATCCGGCGCCTGCACGGCCAGGAGCACCGCGTCAGGGCGGATGACCTCGAACAACGGCACCGCCGCGTCGAGGCGGGTCACCGGCACCACCCGGAAGCCGGCCTCCCCGAGGAGCGTCCGGGTCCGCTCCAGGTCCTCCGCCCGAGGCTCGATCAGCAGCACGGTGGGCAGCTGTCCCGCCTTCCCCACGCGCCTCCCCTTCACGCCCACCACGTCTGCCTCCCCGCCAGAATTTTCTCCACCGCTCCTCCGGCCACGTGCCCGGATTTACAGCCCCACGCCCTTCCTCGACCGCTCCATCCCCCCGGATTTCCTGGGGAAGGGCAACAGGCTACCCATCCTGGGCATCGGTTTTAGCAACGGACATGCCACCTTGGACTTCACGCAGCCGCGCCTCCAGCTCCGCCTCCGTGACGCGGAACTTGAAGGTGGGCTCGCCGTCGATGGCGATCACAGGGATGTCGTAGCGCCACCGCTCGAACAGCGCCGGGTCCTCGAGGATGGAGATGATCCGCAGGTCGAAGGGGATGCGGGCGCGCACGGCCTCGGCGACGTCGGCTGCCTTGTCGCAGAGCGAGCACTTGGGTTTCGAGTAGATATCGACTCTCATGGGCGGCAGGATGGACGGTCGATGCGTGGGTTGAACGGTGACTTCTCGACGATGCCCCTCAAGGACCTCGTCGTCTATCTCGGGAACCGTCGGGCCACGGGCTCGCTGAGGATGGAGCGGGGGAGCGTCCGCAAGGAGCTGGTGTTGAGCGAAGGCAGCGTCGTATGCGCCAGCTCCAACCAGCCGCGCGAGTACTTCGGCCAGTTCCTGCTCAACATGGGACACCTGACGCAGTCCCAGTTGGAGAAGGCGTTCGCCACCCAGACCCAGACGCGGGTGTTCCTGGGCCGGGTGCTGGTGACGACCGGCGTGGTGCCGGAGGCGACGGTCCGCTCGACGTTGAGCCACAAGTTCCGGGAGATGCTGCTGGACGCCTTCCACTGGGAGGACGGCGACTTCACCTTCGAGGCGTCGGATTCGGCGCCGGAGATCGCCGGTCTGGAGGTGGGGGTGGATCTGCTGGACATCCACCGCGAGGGCGAGTTCCGGGAGACGGCGTGGCAGGCCATCCGGGCGGTCTTCCCGTCGGGCGCCGCGAGGCTGACGGTGGACGAGCGCAAGCTGCCCGAGCGACAGCCCGGCAGCATGGACGAGCGCATCGTCCAGCTCATCCAGGATGGGATGAGCATCGACGGGATGGCCCGGGCCCTCCACGCCACGGACTTCTTCCTCTACCAGCGGCTGTACGCGCTCTACCGGCTGGACGCGGTGAAGGTGTCGGAGCACGCGCCCGTGCCGGTCACCGCCGCGGTGGTGGAGGAGGACAAGCCCGCGGAGTCCGCCGTCATCGGCTCGGCGACGTCGTCGGACGAGGTGCTCCAGGCCGCGCAGCTCTTCATCGACGCGGGCAACATCCGGGACGGCGAGGCGCTGGCGCGGCAGGCGCACGAGATGTCGCCCTCCCCCCGCACGCTCGCCCTGGTGAAGACGGCGCAGGAGAAGCTGCTCGTGGAGCTGCGGCGGGAGCTGGTGGACTCGCACCGGGTGCCCGCGCTCCTGGTGCCGCCCGCGCAGCTCAAGACGCTGCAGCTCACCGCGCCGGAGCGCTACCTGCTGTCGCGCATCGACGGCCAGCGCGACGTGGCGACCATCGTCCACGTGTCGCCGCTCCAGGAGCTGGACGCGCTGAAGTTCATCCACGGGTTCGTGGACAAGGGCCTGGTGAAGCTCGCCGCGCGGTGAGCCGCGGGCGTCAGGGCTTGCCCGCGGACGCGGCCGGCGCCGTCATCTCCACCGGCGCGGGCACCCGCTCCAGGCCCAGCCGCAGCGCCTCGCGCCCCAGCCACGTGCCGCGGATGCGCCACTTCGGCTCGTTGACGATGAGCGCCGCCACCGCCACGCGGGGGTTGTCCCGGGGCGCGAAGCCCACGAACCACGAGTAGTCGCGGAACGGCGTCTTGTCCGCGAGCGTGCCCGTCTTGCCCACCGCGTGGTCCACGCGGAAGTTGCGCTCGCGGAAGATGGCGCGCGCGGTGCCGTGGGTGACGGTCTCCTCGAGCATGTCCGTCAGGGCGCGCGCGGCCTCCGGGGTGAGGATGCGCTCGCCCTCGGGCGGCAGCAGTGGTCCGGACGCCGGCTCCTCCAGCACGGGGTCCACCCACCGCCCGTCGTTGGCGGCCACGGACGCCACCAGCGCGCCATGCAGCGGGGACAGGTACACGTCCCCGAAGCCGGCGCCCGTGTTGGCCAGGGAGAAGCCGTCGTCCGGCACCGCCGCCAGCGACACGTCCATGGGCACGGCGAAGGGAATCTCGCGGTTGAAGCGGAAGCGCGCCGCCATGCGCCGCAGCGCGTCCGCGGACAGGTGCTTGTGCGTCAGCTTCGCGAACACGACGTTGGCGCTCTTGCCCATGGCGAGCGCCAGCGAGTAGCAGGCCCCGTCGCGCTCGCTGTCCTCCAGGTGCTTCTCCGTCAGCCGCCGCTTGCCCCCGTGGAAGCACTCCTCCACCGTCGGGGACACCCCGGCCTCCACCAGCGCGCTGCCGGTGACGATCTTGAAGATGCTGGCGGCGGGGAACGCCGCGCGCACCGGCAACCCCCGCATCTCCGGCTGCGCCTGCGAGTGCTCCGCGAGCGCCAGCACCCGTCCCGTGGACGGCTCCAGCACCACCGCCGCGCCGTACGGCACCTCGTAGTCGCGGAGGATCTTCGTGAGGGAGGCCTGGAGCACCGGGTCCACGGTGAGCACGCGCTGGTGCCCGTCCTTCTCCTTCACCACCAGACGCTCGCCCTCCAGCTTCGCGCGGGACAGCAGGTCCGCGGCGCGGGGCAGCGACTGGAGCTTCGCCATGGGGGGCGCCGTCAGCCGCGACGGCACCGGCACCGGGGGAACCATCCCGGGCTCGGGCGCCAGCGCGAGCGGCCCCGCCCCACTCGGTCCGGGCGCCTCCTCCACGGCCACGGCGAGGCCGCCGTCCCCGTCCGGCACGGCGGCGGGCGCGGCCGGGAGACCGCCCTGGGACACCGAGGCCGGGTCGACGGATGCGTCCTGGGCGACCCGCGCCACCTCCGCCGGGGAGCCGGCGTCCTCGCCGGCCACGGACGTCACGCCCCGGGTGGGCTCGTACGCCCCGAGCAGCAGGGCGAGGGGGAACAGCGCGGTGGTGGCCAGGAGACGTCGGGGCATCGTCATTGCTGCGGCGGACTCGGAGGGGGGCGGGAGCGGAGCGAATCCTAGCGACTGGCGGCCCGCTGTCCACGGACGCGTCCAATCCGGTCGCCTCCTCGGTCGTCGCCAGTCCTCGCGCATCAATTCTTGGCGGCCGGGTGCGCAAGTCCGCTAGGGTCCCCCACACCGTGGACGGATTGAAAGAAACCGTGGTCATCTGGGGCGCCGAGCTGCGCCGCGCCGTGCGCAGCGGACGCGCCATCGTGCTGCTCGGCCTCTACAGCATGTTCTCCGCGCTGGTGCTGCTGGTGGTCGGCTGGTTCGCCAGGGAGGTTCGCGCGGCGGTGAAGGCGAAGCTGGCGGAGGCGGGCGCGGATGCCGCCGAGGCCTCCGCGCGCCTCGGCGAGGAGATGCGCAAGGGCGTGCTGGGCTTCCTCACCAGCAACGACACCGCGATGATGGAGGCGCTGGCGCAGGTGCCGATGGAGGTCCTGGTCGTCTTCAAGGTCACCCTCTTCTTCCTGCCCGCGTACGTCGCGCTGATGGGCTTCGACCAGCTCAGCGGCGAGGTGGGCCCGCGCTCCATCCGCTACCTCACGGTGCGCGCGCGGCGCTCGTCGGTGCTGCTGGGCAAGTTCCTCACGCAGGCGAGCATGCTGCTGGGGCTGGTGCTCGTCATCGACCTGGCGGTCTTCCTCTACGCGCGCCTCGCCAACCCGGACTTCGGCTTCGCCGCGCTGTCGTTGAACCTGCTGAAGTTCTGGCTGGCGGCCATCGTCTTCTCGCTGGCCTACGTGGCCCTCACCACGCTGTGCTCCGCGCTGTTCCGCTCCCCCGCGGTGAGCCTCGTCTTCAACTTCATCATGCTGTTCGTCTTCTGGTTGCTGGACACGGTGGGCCGCGCCTTCGGCGAGGACTCCGCCTTCCACGCCCTGCGCTACCTGTCGCCGTCGTACTACGCGGGCAACCTGTTGCACCCGGGCCTGGCCCAGTTCGGCGCCAGCGGCGCCGCGTACGCGGCCTTCGCGACCCTCTTCCTCATGAGCGCCTACGTCACCCTGCGCGCGAGGGACCTGTGAGCGACCTCGCCATCGAACTGTTCGGCGTCTCCAAGCGCTTCGGCCCGAAGGTGGCCGTCAACAACGTCAGCCTCCAGGTGCCGCTGGGCGTGGTGTACGGGCTCATCGGCCCCAACGGCGCGGGCAAGACGACCACCTTCTCCATGATGTGTGGCTACCTCTACCCGAGCGACGGCACCGTGAAGGTCATGGACGTGGACCCCACCACGCCCGGCGCCCTCAAGGGCCGGCTGGGCGCGCTGCCCCAGGACGCCATCCTGCCTCCGGGCTGGGAAGTGGGCGCGCTCTTGATGTACTGGGCGCGCCTGTCCGGCCTCGCCGACCCGGACCGGGAGGCCCGCGAGGCCCTGGAGAAGGTGGGCCTGATGGAGGCCTGGAACGTCCAGACGCAGGCGCTCAGCCACGGCATGGCCAAGCGCGCCGCCATGGCCCAGGCCCTGATGGGCAGCCCGCCGCTGGTGTTGCTGGACGAGCCCACCGCGGGACTGGATCCCCGCATCGCGGCCCAGGTGCGGCAGGTCATCCGGGACATGAAGGGCAAGCAGACGGTGGTGGTCTCCAGCCACAACCTCCAGGAGCTGGAGGAGCTGTGTGACGCGGCCGCCATCCTCGACAAGGGCGTGCTCGCGCAGGCCGGCTCCATGTCGGAGCTGACCGGCCTGGACGCCGAGTTCCGCGTGCAGATCGCCCGGGGCACCGTCATCCCGCCCGAACTCACCGCCATGCCCGACGTCACCGACGCGCGCATGGAGGGCGAACAGGTGCTCGTCGTGCGCTTCAGCGCGAAGGCCCGTCCGGAAGAGGTCATCAGCCGCGTGGTCGGTCACCTGATCGCCAACGGCGTCCTCATCCTCGGCGTCAGCCGCGGCCAGCGCCTCGAGGAGCGGGTGCTCCGGCTGCTCTGAGGCACTTCGGGCGGGCCGCTCAGCCCGCCTTGCGCACCCAACCCACGTAGCTCGTCCCCCTGCGCTCCAGACGGACGAGCTCGTGGCCGGTCGCCTCGCACCACGCGGGCAGATCCGCCTCCAGTCCCCGGTCCGTGGAGATGAGCTCCACCAGCGCGCCGGCGGGCAGCCGCCGCATCACCTTGGCGATCTCCAGGATGGGCACGGGGCACAGGGCCCCCGAGGTATCCACGCGCAGTGCCGTGTCCATGAGTGGACTTTCGCACGCGTGAGGGTGATCCGAGCACGTGGAATTTTTCCGGAGCCCACCCGGTTTCGGGCCCGTTTGGAGGCCTGGTCGACAGACGGAAGCCCCGTCCACTCGGCTTGCGCGTCCGGAAATCCCTCTGTTAAGTACCCCGGCCCTCACACTTTTCCCGTACATCCACGCTCGGGGCCGGAGTCGGACCTATGGCGAAGGAGCATGACCAACCCATGAAGCCCAATATCATCGTGGCCCTGCTGGTGGGCCTGGTGCTTGGTTTCGTCGGAGGCCGCGTGACTGGCGGCGCGTCCACGACGAAGACCGAGACCAAGCCCGCTGCCGCCGCCCCTGCCGGGCGCCGGCCGGTGGACCCGACCGTGTTCAAGGTTCCCCTCGATGGTTCCCCCACCCGGGGCAACCCCGAGGCCCTCGTCACGATGGTCGAGTTCTCCGACTACGAGTGCCCGTTCTGCAGCCGCGCGAACGCCACCGTCCAGAAGCTCGAGGACGAGTACGGCAAGAAGCTGCGCGTGGTGATGCGGCAGAACCCGCTCTCCTTCCACGCTCGCGCGAAGCCCGCCGCGCTGGCCGCCCTGGCCGCCGGTGAGCAGGGCAAGTACTGGGAGATGCACGAGAAGCTCTTCGCCAACCAGAAGAAGCTGGATGACGCCTCGCTGGAGGAGTTCGCGAAGGACGTGGGGCTGGACATCGCGAAGTGGAAGGCCTCCATGGCCGACCCCAAGCTCCAGGCCATCATCCAGAAGGACCAGGCCCTGGCCATGCAGCTGGGCGCCAGCGGCACCCCGGCCTTCTTCATCAACGGTCGCTTCCTGTCCGGCGCGCAGCCCCTCGACTCCTTCAAGGCCCTCATCGACGAGGAGCTGGCCAAGGCCGAGGCCCTGGTGAAGAGCGGCGTCCCGGCGCGTGACGTCTACGCGAAGATCATCGAGAAGGGCCAGGAGAAGGCCGCCCCCAAGGCGCAGCCGCCCCAGCAGGCCCCCGCGGTGCGCAAGATCGACGTGCCGGCGGAGTCGCCCTCCTTCGGCCCGGCCACCGCCAAGGTGACCATCGTCGAGTGGTCCGACTTCGAGTGCCCGTACTGCAGCCGCGCGGTGCCCGTCCTCAAGCAGATCAAGGAGACCTACGCCAAGGACGTGCGCGTCGTCTTCCGCCACCAGCCCCTGCCCTTCCACGGCAGCGCGAAGCTGGCCGCCGAGGCCTCCGAGGCCGCCCACGAGCAGGGCCGCTTCTGGGAGATGCACGACAAGCTCTTCGCCAACCAGAAGGCCCTGGATCGCGCCTCCCTGGAGAAGTACGCCAAGGAGCTGAACCTCAACACCGACAAGTTCAAGAGCGCGCTGGAGTCCGGCAAGTTCAAGTCCAAGGTGGAGGCGGACAGCGCCGCGGGCAACGCGGTGGGCGCCAACGGCACCCCGACGTTCTTCATCAACGGCCGTGAGCTGGTGGGCGCGCAGCCCTTCGACAACTTCAAGCGCATCATCGACGAGGAGATCGCCAAGGCCGACAAGCTGCTGGCCGCGGGCACCAAGCCCGAGGAGCTCTACGCGAAGATCAACGCGGAGAACGTGGCGAACGCCCCGGCCGCTCCCGCCGCCGGCGCCCCCGCCGAGCCCCCGGTCCAGAAGGTGGAGGTCGGCAACGCCCCGGTGAAGGGCCCGCAGAACGCGCCCGTCACCATCGTCGCCTTCTCCGACTTCGAGTGCCCCTTCTGCGGCCGCGTGGTGCCCACGCTCAAGCAGATCGAGGACCAGTACCACGGCAAGGTGAAGGTGGCCTTCAAGAACCAGCCGCTGCCCATGCACGCCAACGCCAAGGCCGCCGCCGCCGCCGCGCTGGCCGCGCACGAGCAGGGCAAGTTCTGGGAGATGCACGACAAGCTCTTCGCCAACCAGCGGGCCCTGGACCGCGCCTCCCTGGAGAAGTACGCCCAGGAGCTCGGCCTGAACGCCGACAAGTTCAAGAGCGCGCTGGACTCCGGCAAGTTCGCCCAGCAGATCGAGGCGGACTCCGCCGAGGGCTCCCGCCTGGGCGCCAGCGGCACGCCGACGTTCTTCATCAACGGCCGCACGCTCGTGGGCGCCCAGCCCTTCGAGTCCTTCAAGCGCGTCATCGACGAGGAGCTGAAGAAGGCCGAAGGCGCCGTGGCGGGCAACAAGTAGTCCCCGCCCCGCGCCTCGGGTGAGGCCCGAAGCGACAGAGGCCGTCGGACCTCCTGGGTCCGGCGGCCTCTGGCTTTTCAGGGGGAGCGCGTCGTCGTCAGGAGACGGCGATGGCGTCGATCTCCACCTTGGAGCCGCGCGGGAGCGCCGCCACCTGCACCGTGGCGCGCGCCGGGGGCGCCCCGGTGAAGTGCCGGCCGTAGACCTCGTTCACCTTGGCGAAGTCCCCCAGGTCGGTGAGGTAGATGGTGCTGCGCACCACGTGGCTGAAGTCCAGCCCCGCCGCGGTGAGCACGGCCTTCAGGTTGAGCATCACCCGCTCCGCCTGCGCGACGACGTCGCCCGGGACGATCTCCATGGTCCCCGGGTCGAGCGGAATCTGCCCGGACAGGAAGGTCAGCTTCCCGGAGTCCACCTGGATGGCCTGGGAATACGGGCCAATGGCCTTGGGGGCCTCGTCGGAGTGGATTGCCTTGCGCGCCATGGAACGCTCCTCGTGGGTGCGGGCGGCCGGAGGTGGCCGCCCGGTTCGAGGGGCGCTCTACCACGAAAGCGCCGGGGCTAGATGCGTTCGACGGAGTAGACGCCGCTCAGACGCTCGATGGTGCGCATCAGGTCGGTGAGCTGCTTGAGGTCGGAGATGGTGACCTCGAAGGTGTTCACCGCCCGGTCATCCCCCGTGGCGCGGCAGTTCGCCTGGGAGATGTTGACGCCCTTCTTCGAGAAGATGTTGGAGATGTCGGCCAGCAGACCCGTCCGGTCCGCCGTCAGCACGCGCAGGGTGACGGGGCGCTTGAAGTCCCCGCGCACGTCCCACGTCACGTCCACGCGCCGCTCCGGGTCGGTCGCGAGCGCCTTCTCGCACCCCACCGTGTGGACCGTCACGCCCCGCCCCCGGGTGATGAAGCCGGCGATGTGGTCTCCGGGGACGGGGTTGCAACACCGCCCGAAGCGCACCAGCACGTCATCCACGCCGCCAATCTGCACGCCGCTGCGGTTGCTGCGCCCCACCAGCCGCTTGGCCAGGTCCGTCACCTTCGACAGGCCGGGCAGCATGGAGGTGGCGCCCGCGGGCCCCCCGTTGCCGGAGCCGTCCGACTGCGCCCGGGGAGCGTTGGACTCCGCCTCCGTGCGCTTCTCCTCCGGCACCAGCCGCTGGACCAGCTGCTGCGGCGTCACCTTGCCGTAGCCCACCGCCACCAGCAGGTCGTCCTCGACGCGGAAGCCCAGCTCCTCGGCGACCTTCTTCACCTCGCCGTTCTTCAGCAGGCGGTTGAAGTTGAGCTGGAAGCGCTTGAGCTCGCGGTCGGTGAGCTCCCGCCCCAGCTGGAGGCTCTTCTCGCGCTGCTGCTGCTTGATGAAGCCGCGGATGCGCTGCTGCGCGCGGCTCGTCTTCACGAAGGTGAGCCAGTCCTTCGACGGGTGCTGCTGGGGACTGGTGAGCACCTCCACGGTGTCGCCGTTCTTCAGCTTGTAGCGCAGCGGGACGATCTTCCCGTTCACCTTCGCGCCCACGCACCGGTTGCCCACGTCCGAGTGGATGGCGTACGCGAAGTCCACCGGCGTCGCGCCGCGAGGCAGCGAGCGCACGTCGCCCTTGGGCGTGAAGACGAAGACCTCGTCGGTGAAGAGGTCGACCTTCACCGTCTCCAGGAACTCCTTCGGGTCCTTCAGGTCCTGCTGCCACTCCATGAGCTGGCGCAGCCAGGCGAACTTCTCGTCATCCTTGGAGATGACCGCCTTGCCCTCCTTGTACTTCCAGTGGGCGGCGATGCCCTCCTCGGCGATCTTGTGCATCTCCGCCGTGCGGATCTGCACCTCGACCCGCTCGCTCAACGGACCAATCACCGTGGTGTGCAGCGACTGGTACATGTTGGGCTTCGGAATCGCGATGAAGTCCTTGAAGCGCCCCGGCACCGGCTTCCACATCTCGTGCACCAGGCCCAGCGCCTCGTAGCAGGCGGGCGCGGTGGGCGCGATGATGCGGAACGCGATGATGTCGTGGATCTGATCGAAGTCGATCCCCTGCGCCTTGATTTTCTTGTAGATGCTGTAGACGTGCTTGAAGCGGCCGCTCACGTCGCCCTTCAGCCCGCGCTCGGTGAGCTTCGTGCGGATGAGGTCGCACGTGTCCTCGATGTACTTCTCGCGCTCCTTCTTGCGCTTGTTCAGCTTGTCCTGGAGCCCGAAGAACTCCTGCGGCTTCACGTAGCGGAAGCTCAGGTCCTCCAGCTCGGTCTTGATCCACGAGATGCCGAGCCGGTTCGCCAGCGGCGCGTAGATGTCCAGCGTCTCCTGGGCGATGCGCGCCTGCTTCTCCTCGTTCATGTGGTCCAGCGTCCGCATGTTGTGCGTGCGGTCCGCCAGCTTCACGAGGATGACGCGGATGTCCTGCGCCATCGCGATGATCATCTTCCGGAAGTTCTCCGCCTGCTTCTCCTCCTGGGAGAGGCTCGCGGACGCGGAGAACTTGGAGAGCTTGGTGACGCCGTCCACCAGCTGGGCCACCTCCGAACCGAAGAGCTCCGTGAGCTCCTCCGCCGTGGCCAGCGTGTCCTCGATGGTGTCGTGGAGCAGGCCGGTGACGATGGATGCCTCGTCCAGCTTGAGGTCGGCGAGGATGCCGGCGACCTCGAGCGGGTGGACGAGGTAGGGCTCGCCCGACTTCCTCAGCTGGCCCTGATGCACCTTGGCCGAGTAGACGTAGGCCTTCTTGATGATGTCCAGGTCGGGGTCCGGGTGGTACGAGGAAACCCGTTGGAGGATGTCGTTCAGTCGGATCATCGACGCAAACGCAATCGTAACTTTGCCCCCGAGGGGGGGCAACGTCGCCCCACGAGGGCTGTCTCATTTCTCCGCCGGACATGTCCCACCCGGCGCGTTCGCTTTCGTTGACCCGACGTTTTACGCGCCCGTAGATTCACGCTCGCCCATGTCACAGCTCCTGCAGTCCTCACTGTCCGTGGTTTGCCCGACCTGTGACGGGTTCAACCCCCCGCGCTCGGCCACCTGCGTGCTGTGTGGGCAGGCGCTCGTGGAGGCCCCGGCCCCCCGTGCGCCCGCCGCGAAGCCCGCCGCCGCCCGTCCGCCCGCCGCCTCCCCTCCTGGTGGGCGCCCCGCGGCGGTCGCCAACTTCCCCGGCTCCCAGCCAGCGCCCCCTCCCGTCACGCCGCCTCCGCCCAGCGCCATCCCCCCGGGGATGCGCCCGTCGGCGCGGACCCCTCCGCCCACCGCCGCCGTGGGCCTGGCCGTGGAGCGTCCCGCGCCCGCCCGCGCCTCCGCGCAGACCGCCCCTCCCGCCATGGCTCCCCGGGCGACGGGGGCTCCCGCGGGCCCCGCCACCACCCGCCCTCCCCCGCCCGTCCCGGACAACGCGCTCCCCGGGAGGACCGGAGCCACGGCTCCCGTGGCCCCCGCCGCCTCCCGTCCGGCGCCCGCCGCCTCGCGCTTCGGCCTGGCCGTCATCGCGGGCTCCACCCGGGGGCAGCGCTACAAGCTGCCCGTCACCGGCTGCGTGGTCGGCCGCCAGCGGGGCGCCATCCTCTTCCCGGATGACGGCTTCGTGTCACCGCTGCACGCGACGTTCCTCGTGAAGGACGGCGCGCTCTTCGTGCGCGACGAGAGCAGCGCCTCGGGCGTCTACGTCACCGTCGCGGGCACGGAGGCCATCAGCGCGCGCACGCTCTTCAGCGCCGGACAGCGGCTGTTCCGCTTCACAGGCCGGCTGGAGATTCCGGCCCCCGCGGCCGGGCGCCCCATCATCTACGGCGCCCCCGTGCCGCTCGGTCAGGCCGTGTACGGCGTGGAGGAGGTCATCGTCGGTGGCCGTGGCGGCCGCGCGGTGGTGACGGCCGCGCCCCTGCTCACCCTGGGCCAGGCGCACTGCGACCTGAGCTTCCCGGGAGACGAGGGCCTCGCGGGGCGCCACTGCGAGCTGTCGCCGACCCCCACCGGCGCGCTGCTGCGGGACTTGTCCGGCGGGCTCGGCACCTACGTGCGAATCCCCGCCGGCGAGGAGCGCCCGCTGCGTCCGGGAGATCGCGTCCGCCTGGGCCAGCACGTGCTCCAGGTCGAGACCCTGAGCTGAAACATCCGGCCGCCCGAGGCTGACGGCGGCGGATGTCTCGCGAGTCCGTCCGGGCGACACCTCCGTCTCCCGCGCGGGCCTCGCGGCTCGAGCCCGACCGGGAGGAGGTCCGCGTGACGACACCGCGTCGTCCGTGCGGGCGCCTCGGGCGCGAGGCCCCACCTCGCCCCGCGGACTCGTCACCCAGACGTGACACGAAGAGACCCACCCTGCGCGCGCCGCCGCCCCGAGAGCGGGGCGTGGACGGTGGAGCAATGTCCGGCTCCCGGCAGGGCGCGGCGCCACCATCCCGAGTGCGGGCGTGGACGGCGCGGCTACGGGGAGGGAGGCCGTGCGACCGGAGTCCCCAGTCGCGCCTCGATGAGCGCGCGGGCCTTCGAGTCCGTCGCGTCGCGCAGGTGGCGACTCCACCAGCCCCGCGCCTCATCCATGTTGTCGCGCTGGAAGTAGAGCTCCCCGAGCTTCAGCGCGAGCTCCGGGTCCGGGTTGTACCCGAACGCGTCGCGGTACTTGGTGATGGCGAGCGAGACGTCCTTCTTCTCCAGCGCCAGGTCTCCGGCGAGGGTGTCCTTGCGGGACTCCTCGAGGTTGCGCTGGAGGGTGGGAATCTGCTTGTCGTACAGGGGCTGGTCCGCGTCCCCCACCACCGCGCTGCCGGTCTGTCCAGGCACTGGCGCGTTCCGGGGCACCGGGTAGTAGTTCAGGTCGTGGCCGGCGCTCCCCGGGCCCACGGTGAAGTAGTAGGCGAAGAAGCCCACCGCCCCGAGCACCAGCAAAACAGTGAGCGACTTGAAGAAGAAGCCCAGGCCTCCACCGCCCGCCCCGGGCTGGGTGGGGACGATGGAGTCCGTCTTTTCGCGCGTTGCGGGGATGTCGGACGCAGAGGAGGGCAGCGGCGCGAGCACGTCCGGCAGCGCGCGCACCGTGGCCTCCACCGTCATCTCCGACCCCCACCCCGGCGACGTGCTGTCGCGCGAGTCGTCGAGCTTGCCTCCCGTGGACTTGCGGGGCAGCGGCGCGAGCACCGCCGACTGGGGCCTGCGCGGCGCGGACTCGGTGCGACGGCGCTCCTTGTCCACCGCGAGCAGCTCCGCCCGGAACGCCTCCGCGTTGGCCGGGCGATCATCCGGGCTCTTGGAGAGCGCGCGGAGGATGAGCCGCTCCATGCCCGGGGAGATGCGCGCCTCCGGGCGACGCCGCGTCGGGGGCGGCGGCTCCTCGGTGAGGTGCTTGGTCGCGAACCCCACCGCCGAGTCGGACTCGAAGGGCAACAGCCCCGTCATCAACTGGTAGAGGATGACACCCACCGCGTACAGGTCCGAGCGGTGGTCGAGCTGCGCGCCCCGGGCCTGCTCCGGCGACATGTACTCGGGCGTGCCGCACACGAAGCCCGCCCGCGTCAGCGCCGGCCCGTCGTCCGTCGAGTCGGTGATCTTCGCGATGCCGAAGTCGAGCACCTTCACGAAGTCCGGCTCGTTGCGGCGCTGCTCCACCATGATGTTCTCGGGCTTGAGGTCCCGGTGGATGACGCCCGCGCCGTGCGCGTCCGACAGCGCCCCGAGCACCTGGCTGACGATGCGCACCACGCGCCCCTCGGCCAGCGGCCACTCGCGGCTGAGAATCTGGTGCAGGTCCTGCCCCGCCACATACTCCATGGCGATGAAGAGCGCCCCGTCCTCGGCCTGCCCGAAGTCCAGCACGCTGATGGAGTTGCGGTGGTTCAGGCGGCTGGCGGCCTTCGCCTCACGCTGGAACCGGGCCACGGTGCGCTCGTCCGACAGCAGCGTGTGCCGCAGGACCTTGAGCACCACGACCTTGTCCAGGGCAATCTGGCGGGCACGGTACACCTTGCCCATGCCGCCCTCGCCAATGAGGGCCTCCACCCGGTACTTTTGGGCAATCGTGTTGCCGACGTAGTCGTCCGCATCTGGCGCGCGCACGA
The DNA here is from genome assembly GCF_021412625.1 of Myxococcus stipitatus. The sequence continues at coordinate 104,987 of NZ_JAKCFI010000019.1, forward strand.
GGGTCGCGCCGCAAGCGGGACAGAAACGGGAGGATTCTTGGGCGTCAGCGCCGCAGGAGGGGCAGTGCAAGTCAACGTCCCCGAAGGGTGGGGTCGGAAGTTCATCATGTCGCTCGGGTGGTGAGCAAGCCGCGCGCAATGCGCGCAACCGCGCCCCACCCCTGGTAGAACCCCGAAGTCCTCATGGAAGCGATGGAATACTGCCCCCGCTGCGACACAGAGAACCCCCGGGATGCCACCATCTGCCGGGCGTGCGGCTCCCCCCTGCGCTCCGGCACCATGGTCATGGCCGTGGCCAGCGTGTCCTCCCGCCCCCAGGTCTCCATCCGCGTCGTCCGGGCGGACGGCGGCCCGGAGAGCGTCGTGCGCATGCAGCGCGACACCCTCACCTGCGGCCAGCAGGGGGACATCTCCCTCTCGGATGACCCCTTCATCATGCCCGTCCAGGTGCGCTTCTTCTTCTCCGGCGTCCGTCTGGCCGTCGAGGACGTGGGAGGCGCCAACGGCGTCTTCGTCCGCCTGAGGCAGGAGCGGGAGCTGCCCCCCGGGGGCGAGCTGCGCCTGGGCCGCCAGCGCCTGGTGCTCGAGCCCATCCCCGCCGCGGCCCAGGGCCCCGGGGGCACCCAGGTCTGGGGCTCACCGGATCCCGGCTACCGCCTGCGGCTCGTCCAGCTCCTGGAGGGGGGCCTGCGCGGGGCCGCCTACCCGCTCCGGGAGGGCGACAACCTGCTCGGACGCGAGCAGGGCGACCTCACCTTCCCCACCGACGGCTTCGTCTCCGGCCGCCACGCGCTCCTCCAGGTGCGGCAGGACCGCCTGACGGTCCGCGACGTGGGCTCCTCCAACGGCACCTTCATCCGCCTGGCCGGCCCCACCTTCGTGGACAACGGCGACCACTACCTCATCGGCCGCCAGCTGCTCCGGGTGGAGATCCAGGCGCCCGTGGCCTGACGGCTTGGCCGCGCCCATCCGGTGAAGTCCCGGGCCGCACGGGAAAGCCCCGCGCGGCCCCGGGAACCCACGGCGCTCAGCCGTAGGACTTCTCCTTCTTCTCCTGCTCTTCCTTGCAGCGGATGCAGAGCGTCGTCACCGGACGCGCCTCCAGCCGCTTGGGGGAGATGTCCTCCTCACAACGCTCGCAGATGCCGAACGTGCCGTCCTCGATGCGCGCGAGCGCACGGTCGATCTTCTGCAGCAGGAACTTCTCCCGGTCCCGGAGTCGGAACACCATCGACTGCGCATACTCGGATGACGCCAGGTCGATCTCGTCAGGAAGGTCGTCCGTGTCGAAACTGGACTCCTCCACCAGGGTCTTCTTGGCGCTCTCGAGCAGGCTCGTCTTGCTGTCCTCGAGCATCTTCTTGTAACGCTTGAGATCTTTCTGGTTCACAGCCTTCGCTCCAGTACGCGAGGGTTTTAGGCCCTGTCCCCCGAAAAAAGGGCCCGAAAGCTTTATCTATGCACCCTTCGGTGTCAAGCTGACCTGGACTCGGACCGCAGGCGAAGAGAGGGGCGATTGAGCGAGAACACGAAGTTCGATCGGGAATTCCTGCGCTCGGCCCTCTCCCTGGCGGCCAAGAGCGACGTGGATCACTTCCTCTACATCTGCGACACGCCCATTCCTCCGGAGGAGCTCCGAGGACGGCCCGCGCGCAAGAAGCTCGTCTACGCCGTGACGATGGAGAAGCTGGCGCAGGAGCACCTGCAACGCAAGGTGCGCGCGCTCGTCATCCCAGCGTACGACTATTCACGCACCGAACGGGTGAAGGTGGCGCTCGTCTCCGCGCTCTCGCAGGGCGCCTTCAAGGAGGGCGACCTGGTGCTGTGCATGACGGGCCGGGTGGGTCGCGCTCCCGACACGCTGATGCAGATGCGAATCGGTGGCTCGCTCGACGACCGGCTCGCCATCGAGGGCGTGAAGCTGGGCGACGAGTTCAACTCGCAGGTGGTGGACGCGCTCATCCAGCTGGCGCTGCAGATCGGCCAGGAGGGCTTCGAGGGCCACCCCATCGGCACCATCATCACCATCGGTGACCACACGACGGTGCTGGAGAAGAGCCGGCAGCTGACCATCAATCCGTTCCAGGGCCTCTCCGAGGCGGAGCGGAACGTGCTCGACCCGAAGATTCGCGAGGCCATCAAGAACTTCTCCGTGCTCGACGGCGCCTTCGTCATCCGCGAGGACGGCGTGGTCCTCTCTGCCGGGCGCTACCTGTCCGCCGCGGACGACGCGGTGAAGATTCCGCTCGGCCTGGGGGCCCGGCACGCGGCCGCCGCGGGCATCACCTCCACCACGCACAGCATCGCGCTGGTGGTGAGCCAGACGTCGGGCGCGGTGCGCCTCTTCAAGGGCGGCAACATCGTCCTGGAGCTGCACCAGACGGCGCGCCGGACCTGAAGCGGGCACGGCGCGGCCTTGTATGAAGTCCACCAGCCTTCCGATTCCGGTATACACCCGGGCCGGAAGGTACCGGGAGAGGGTCGCCGTGTTCGCCTTGGGGCTACGTCCTCGGGACTGAGATTGGCGCCCTCGACCGGT
>NZ_JAKCFI010000020.1 GCF_021412625.1 Myxococcus stipitatus
GCACCTGGGACTGCTGCTGCTACCGGAACGAAGAAGCGAGAGGCGCTACCCACGAGTCGTAAAGATAAAGATGAGCAACTACGACAAGAAGTGGGTGAAGCGCCCCCGCCCTAACTGACCGGCATTGGGACTAGCGCGGGGCGCGTCCTTCAGGGGCGCTCGCAGCCGCAGCCGCACGCGTCGAAGAAGGGCGTCTCGCCCGGGGCGCAGACGAACAGGGTGAGCTTGCAGCTCTTCGGGTCGGTGGAGATGGAGCGCCGGCCTGGACCGCTGGCGCAACCGTGGCGCGAGTCCTCGGCCACCAGGGTGCGCTGCCCCCGCGACTCGCCCTCCGGCGAGAAGGCGCCACAGCCCGTGGAGAGGACCAAGGCGAGCACCGCCAGGGTGGAACCGGACCGCCTGACGATGCGCACCTGCCCGACCTCCTCCACGGCTCCGAGGCTCCCCGGTGCCCATGGGAAGGCCAATCTGGTGGTCGTCCCCGACAAGGGGGAAGCCCCGGAGGGCACGGCCTCAGGCGGAGGCGTGCGAGGGCGCACAGTTCCGGCGTCCACCGGTGGACAGCCGTCCATCACCTGGGCCGGCGGTCCCCGCGAACCCACGCCCTGCGGGCTGGACGGTCAGGACGACGTACCCTCGCGCGCCCAGGTGCCGGAGCGCCCGCCCGCCTTGTGCTCGAGTTGCACGGCGTCCAACACCATGCCCCGGTCCAGGCTCTTGCACATGTCGTAGACGGTGAGGGACGCCGCGCACGCCGCGGTGAGGGCCTCCATCTCCACGCCGGTGCGGTCCACCGTGCGCACCGTGACGCGCACCGTCAGCCCCTCCTCCACGGGGGACACGACGACCTCGACGCCGGACAACGCGATGGGGTGGCACAGGGGGATGAAGTCCGGGGTGCGCTTGGCGGCCATGATGCCCGCGAGCCTCGCGGCGGCGAGCACGTCGCCCTTCTCCACCGTCCCGGCGAGGATGCGCTCCCGGGTGGTCGCCTGCATGCGCAGCAGCGCGGTGGCCACCGCGACGCGCTCCGTCTTCGGCTTGTCGCCCACGTCCACCATCTTCACGGGCGCACCGCCTTCGCCACCGCCTGGAGCAGGTCGTCCGCCACGTCGTCCGGGTCCTCCAGGCCCACGGAGACGCGGATGAGGTTCTCCCGGATGCCGGCGGCCTCGCGCTCCTGGGGCGTGAAGCGGCGCGCGCTGGCGCTGGCCGCGTGCATCACCAGCGTGCCCACGTCGCCCAGCGACGGCCCCGGCAGGCACAGCTCCAGCGCCTCGAGGAAGCGCATGCATCGCTCGCGCCCCACGCCGCGAATCTCGAAGGAGACCATGGGCCCGTGGCCGCCCTGGAGCATCCGCCCCGCCACCGCGTGGTCCGGGTGTGACGCGAGCCCGGGGTAGATGACCCGCTCCAGCAGCGGCGAGTCCGCCAGCCGCCGCGCCACGTGGGCGGCGTGCTCGACGTGGGCCTTCATCCGCACCGGCAGGGTGCGCAGGCCGCGCAGGGTGAGCCAGGCCTCGAAGGGGCCGAGCACGTCGCCGGCGAGCACGCGCGCGGCGCGCAGCGGGGCGATGCGCGCGGTGGAGCCGCTCACGGTGCCGCCCAGCGCGTCGCTGTGGCCGTTGAGCCACTTGCTGGTGGACTGCACCGCGTAGTCGGCGCCCAGCGCCAGCGCGCGCTGGCCCACGGGCGAGGCGAACGTCGCGTCCACCGCGAAGGCCGCGCCCGCCGCGTGGCTCGCGTCGGCCAGGGCCTTCAGGTCCGGCACGCGCAGCAGCGGGTTGGTGATGCTCTCCGCCAGCACGAGCCGCGGCTTGAGCGCCTGGACGCGCGCGGGGGCGGCGGCGTCCGCCAGGTCGAGCGCGTGCAGTTCCACGCCCAGCGTGGCGCACAGGTTCTTGTAGAGCGCGCGCGTGACGCCATAGCCGTCCCCCGGCATCACCAGCCGGTCGCCGCGCTGGAAGCCCTGGGCGTCGAACAGCGAGCGCAGCGCGGCCATGCCACTGGCGTACGCCACGCAGGCCTCCGCGCCCTCCAGCGCGGCCACCGCCGTCTCCAGGAGCGTGGTGTTGGGGGCGCTGATGCGGGCGTAGGCGTAGTCCTTGCCGTCGAGCGCCGCGTCCAGGTCGTCGCTGCTGTCGAACCAGTTCACCGCCGCGGGGTGGATGGGCGGGGAGACGGGGATGGCCTTGCTACCGGTGAGGCGGCTCCCGGCGTGCACCGCCACCGTCTTCTGCTTCGTGCTCATGGGGCATTCTTTCCGTCGTCGCGCGTCGAAGAGACGAGGGCCGGCCCACGCTCGGTGGACCGGCCCCCTGGAATTGTGCGTCACGTCCCGCGTCCGCGGGGAGCTACTCGCCGTGCTCGATGAGCCAGCGCTCCGCGTCGATGGCCGCCATGCAGCCGGTGCCGGCGGCGGTGATGGCCTGACGGTAGTAGCTGTCCTGCACGTCGCCGCACGCGAACACGCCCGGGATGTTGGTGCGGGTGCTGCCCGGCACCGTCTTCAGATAGCCGCCCTGGTGCGTCTCCAGCACGCCCTGGAACAGCTCCGTGTTCGGCGTGTGGCCGATGGCCACGAACAGGCCCGTCACGTTGAGCAGCTGGCTGTCACCCGTCTTCAGGTTGCGCACCACCGCGCCCGTCATGCCCTTGGCGTTGCCCACGACCTCCTCCACCGCGGAGTTCCACAGGAAGGAGATCTTGGGGTTGTTCAGCGCGCGCTCCTGCATGACCTTGGAGGCGCGCAGCGTGTCGCGGCGGTGGACCAGGGTGACGTGCTTGACGATCTTCGCCAGGTACGTCGCCTCCTCCATCGCCGTGTCGCCGCCGCCCACCACGATGACGTCCTGGTTCTTGAAGAACGCGCCGTCACACGTGGCGCACGCGGACACGCCCCGGTTCTTGTAGGTGTCCTCGCCCTTGACGCCCAGCCACTTGGCGGTGGCGCCGGTGGAGATGATGACCGTCTCCGAGCGGTAGCTGACGCTCTCTCCCTCGATGAGGAAGGGGCGCTTGCTGAAGTCCACCTTCACCACGTTCTCCATGTGGATGACCGTGCCGAAGCGCTCCGCCTGCTTCTGGAAGCGCTCCATCAGCTCCGGACCGGTGATGGCCTCCGGGAAGCCCGGATAGTTCTCCACGTCCGTGGTCACCATGAGCTGCCCACCGGGCACGCGCTGAGGGTGGTCCAGCGTGGGCCCGCCCGCGAACACCACCGGTTGCAGGTTGGCACGAGCGGCATAGATGGCCGCGGTGTAGCCCGCCGGCCCCGAGCCGATGATGGTCACCTTGTTGATCTTCTCCTCCGCCACGGTGGCTCCTCCCTCTCCTGATTGAGGCCGCGAAGGTACCAGAGGCCCTCGGGCGCGTGATACGAAGCTGGCCTCATGGATGCCGAGCTCCTCAAGAAGGTTGCGCTGTTCGAGGGTTTGACCCAGGGCCAGCTCGCCAAGGTGGCGCAACTCGGCCACTCCAGGGACTACCCGGCGAGCGCCTTCCTGTTCCGCGAGGGGGAGGTCGGCCACGAGATGTACGTCGTCGCCCGGGGCAAGGTCCGCATCTCCAAGACGGTCCCCGGCATCGGCGAGGAGGCGCTCGCCATCCTGGAGCCCGGCCAATATTTCGGCGAGATGGCGGTAATCGAGGACTCTCCCCGCTCGGCGGACGCCATCGCCCACGTGTCCTGCACGGTCTGGGTCATCGAGAGGTCCAAGCTGGACCAGCTGATGTTCACCGACAAGGACCTGGCGTACGTGCTGCTGTGGACGTTCGTGCGGACGTTGAGCGAGCGGCTGCGCGAGACGAACGACAAGATCAAGGCGTTCTTCGCCATCTCCCGCTTCTGAGCCGGCGCCCACGCCCCGCGCGCCATGCGGGCCGGGAGGTGACCGTCCAGCAGGTGGGCCTTCCACGCACAGGACGAGACGGGTAGGCCGCTCGCGCTCCGAGTCGAGCGAGCGGGCACATGCCTTGCTTTGTCACGCGCACGACAGGTGGGCGGCGGCGGGGTGGAGCATGGGCGGGGCGTGTGAGGGCGACGGGGTGGTGGGCGAGGGGTCGGTGAGGGGCGAGGGCCCTGATGGCGTGGAGCAGTCGCGGGAGCGGCTGTTCCGGCTGGGGGCACAGGCCCTCACCGACCCGGAGCTGTTGTGCGTGCTGTGGGGCGCGACGGCGGCGCGCTCGAGGGATGGGCTGCGGGTGGCCGGCGCGCTGCTGTCCTGTCGCGGGGGGCTCCGGGCGCTGGTGCAGGCGGAGCCGGTGGAGCTGTCGGCCATGCCAGGGGTGGGGCCCACGCGCGCGGCGCGGATGCTGGCGGCGTTGGAGCTGGGACGGCGGGTGCAGCGCTCGCCGGAGCGGCGGCCCAAGCTGCGCACGCCCCGGGAGATTCACGGGTACCTGGGGCCGGTGCTGGGGCCCCTGCGGCGCGAGGTGTTCCACGTGCTGTGCTTCAACGCGCGCAACGTGCTGGTGCATGACGCGCGCGTGGCGGAGGGCACGATGAACGCGTGTCCGGTGGACCCGCGCGAGGTGTTCGCCTCGGCGCTCGTGTCACGGGCCACCGCCATCGTCCTCGCGCACAACCATCCGTCGGGAGATCCGGAGCCGAGCGTGCAGGACGTGGCGCTCACGCGGCACCTGGTGTCGGCGGCGCGGCTGTTGAACATCAAGGTGCTCGACCACGTGGTGGTGGGGGACGGGCGCTACGTGTCGTTCATGGAGCGGGGGCTGTTGGCGGAGGTGGAGTCGGAGGTGGGGCGCGCGTGGGGCGCGGCGGGAGGAGGTTGAGGGGGCTCGGCCCCACGTGTCACGCGGGGGCCGAGGCGGGGCGAGCATGGGGCATGGCGGGAGGTGGTCGATGACGGTGGGGTGCGTGGTGGGCCTGGTCGGGCCCCTTCAGGTGGACGTGTTGGAGGACGCGCGGGCGCGGGTGGTGCGGCTGGACACCGGACAGGACTGCACGGTGGAACGGTGGGCCCTGCCGACGGGGGTCCGTGAAGGGGACGTGGTGGTGGACGGGCGGCTGGAGCCGGAGGCGACAGAGAGGCGGCGCCAGGAGGTGGCGCTGAGGAGGGCCCGCCTGGCCGTCCCCGTTCCACCGGGGCTGGAGCTGTGAGCGGCGCCACGGGGCCGTTTCCGTTGACGGCCGGGCCAGGATGGTGAACATGCGCGCGATGCCGTTGACCCTGCCCCACTTCGAGCAAGCCCAGCAGGGTCTGGTGCGCCACTTCGGCCTGACGGCGTTCAGGCCGGGGCAGGCCGAGGTCATCTCCACCGTGCTGAGCGGTCGCAACACGGTGGTGGTCATGCCCACCGGCGCGGGCAAGAGCCTGTGCTACCAGCTCCCCGCCACGCTGTTGCCGGGCCTGACGCTGGTGGTGTCACCGCTCATCGCGCTGATGAAGGACCAGGTGGAGCAGCTCACCGCGCGAGGCATCTCCGCCACCTTCATCAACTCCTCGCTGTCGGACCTGGAGCGCGCGGAGCGGATGCGCCGGCTGCGCGCGGGCGAGTACAAGCTGCTGTACATCGCGCCCGAGCGCTTCCGCAGCACGAGCTTCCTGCAGACGCTCACGGACGTGGGCGTCGACCTGTTCGCCGTCGACGAAGCGCACTGCATCTCCCAGTGGGGCCACGACTTCCGGCCGGAGTATTCGCAGCTGGGCCAGGTCCGCAAGCGCCTGCGGCCCCCGCGCACGGTGGCGCTCACCGCGACGGCGACCCCGGAGGTGCGCGCGGACATCATCCGCGTGCTCCTGATGAAGGAGCCCCGGGAGTTCGCCATGGGCTTCGACCGGCCCAACCTCTTCCTGGGCAAGCAGGAGGTGGGTGGAGACTCGGACCGGCACGAGGCCTGCGCGCGGCTGGCGCAGCAGGGCGGCAGCGGCATCGTCTATTGCTCCACGCGGCGAGCGGCGGAAGGCGTGTTCTCGGAGCTGCACGCGCGCAAGCTGAAGACGGTGCTGTACCACGCGGGCATGGACGACGACGCGCGGCGCCGGGCACAGGACACCTTCATGTCCGCGCAGGAGGCGGTGGCGGTCGCCACCAACGCCTTCGGCATGGGCATCGACAAGCCGGACATCCGCTTCGTCGCGCACGCCAACATCCCCCGCGCCATCGAGGCGTACTACCAGGAGATTGGCCGCGCGGGGCGCGACGGCGGGGAGGCGCGGGCCATCCTCCTGTTCAACCACTCGGACGTGTTCACCCAGGAGCGGCTCATCCAGGGCAACCATCCCTCCGAGGTGGTGCTGGCGGACATCTGGAACGTGCTCCAGTCCGTGGAGGAGTTCGAGAAGGGCGTGCACGCGCTGGCCGGCATGGTGAACGCCAGCGAGTTCGAGGTGTCCGCCGCGCTGCGCATCTTCGAGCGCGACGGGAAGCTGGAGCGCGGCGGACGCGGTGAAGGCGAGCACGGCGTGACGCTGACGGAGAAGGCCCCCACGGCGCAGCCCCACGCGCCGGACGCGCAGCGGCTGCTCAAGTCCCTGCTGGAGACGTTCCCCGTGGGGCGGCAGGTCACCACGGAGCTGCCCATCCTCGCCCGGCGCACGGGCCTGTCCGTCGACGAGGTGCGCCACGCCCTGGGCCTGCTGGAGAAGTCCGGCGCGGCCAAGGTGCGGCGGCCCTTCTCCGGGCGCTCCATCCGCGCCCTGCAGCGCGTCCCCTTCCGGGAGCTGGGCATGGACCTGAGCCGCGTGCGCGAGCAGGAGCGGCAGAACCTCCAGCTCCTGCGGCGGATGACGGACTACGCCTACGCGGACCGGGAGAGCCGGTGTCGCCGGGCCACCCTCCTGCGCTACTTCGGACAGGAGGGCGTGGAGGCGTCCTGCGGCAACTGCGACGTGTGCGCGCCCCGGAAGATGCCGGTGCTGCTGACGGGCGGCCCCTCCGCGTCGCGAGCGCGCGCCGCGTCGGCCGCGCCCCCCGTGCTCAACTACAGCGAGCTGGCGTCCACGGAGCTGCGGCGCTGGCGCAAGGAGCTGTCGAAGGACCTGGGCGTCGCGCCCTTCATCATCTTCAACGACGCCACGCTGCTGGGGCTGGCCGCGGCGCTCCCCATCGACCGGGACGCCTTCCTGTCGGTGAAGGGCACGGGGGAGAGCCGCTGGGAACGCTTCGGCCCCAAGGTGGTGGAGATCTGCCTCATGGCGCGGGCCGCGGGCCACGAGCCCCAGGCCGCGCCCACCAGCCCCGTGCGCGCGCGCAAGCCCCGGGTGCGTCGAGCCGGGAGCGCGGACTGAACGGGAGGCCCCCCCGGGCCTCCCCTCCTCGCCCGCGTCCCTACGAGCCCCCGCGCCTGCGCGCCATGCTCCGCGCGACGAGGTAGCGCAGCCCGCCCATGAGGGTGCCCACGACCAGGGCGAGCAGGAAGATGACCACCACCGTGGTGAGGCCGAAGACGAGCCGGACGCCGAACTCCGGTATGTGCCCGGAGAAGAAGGCCGTGCGCAACGGCTCCATGGCCCCCACCAGCTCCAGCGCGCGGGCGGGCAGCGAGTCCAGCGACAGCGACAGCCGCTGGAGGAAGCGGGAGGGCCACTGGTTCAGGGCCACCTCCACCACCAGCCCCACCAGGAGGTAGATGATCGACAGCAGGAACGCGTTGCCCCACATGATGCGCAGCAGCGGGTACTCGGGGCCCGGGGAGTGGTTCTTCACGGAGAACGAGCCGCCTTCTTCTTGAGCGCGGGGAGCATCTTCTTCACGCGCCCGGCCTCCTCCGCGTCACCCGCGAGCAGGAGGTAGGTCTCGTAGGAGGCCACCGCGCGGGCCAGCTCCCCGGACTCCCGCACCAGCACGTCGGCCAGGGCCAGGTGGGCCGGCCCGTCCGTGGGCTCCAGCTCCACCGCCTTCGCCAGCGCGCTCTTCGCCACCGCCTCCTGACGCTGCTTCGCGGCCACCAGGCCCAGCGCCAGGTACGAGCGGCCCTCGAAGGGCGCCAGCCGCACCGCCTCGTCCGCGGCCTCGCGCGCCTCCTTGAGCGCCCCCGCCCCGAGCAGCGCCCGCGCCATGGCGGCCCGCGCGAAGGCCTTGTCCCAGACGGTGGGCGCGCGCGTGGCCAGGTCCTCCAGCGTCCGGGCCGCCGGCTTGCCGCCACCGGGGAGCTGGACATACAGCTCGCCCACCCGGCCGCACGTCGCGTCCGGCCCCTCGCGCCGCGCCGCCGCGAAGGCCGCGTCCGCGTTGTCCACGTTGCCCTGGCGCAGGAAGGCGTGGGCAATCTCGCAGAAGGTGTCCGGGTCCTTCGGGTCCAGCTTGTTGGCGCGCTCCAGCGCGGCGAAGCCGCCCTTCGCGTCGCCCGACGCGAAGAGGATGGCGGCCCGCAGCCGGTGCGCCTCGGCGTCCTCGCCGGCCAGCTTCGTGGCGCGGCCCACCGCGCCCTCGGCGTCCTTGCGGCGCCCCGCGTGGAACAGGGCCAGCGCGAAGCCCTTGTGCGCGGCGGCGCTGCCCGGGTTGTCGAGCTGCCACGCCTCGAACTGCTTGAGGGCCTCCGGGGTGCGGCCCAGCGCCAGCAGCGTGCGGCCCAGCGCGTCGCGCGCCTCGCCGTGCGAACCGTTGCGCTCCACCGCCTGCGTCAGCGGCTCGAGGGCCATGTCCGGCAGGCCGCGCGACAGCAGCAGCCGCCCCAGCGAGCACGAGGCCTCGTAGTCGCGCGGGTCCTTCTGCGCCTCCTGGAACTGCTTCTGCGCCTTGTCGAACGCGCGCTCGCGCCAGTACACCTGCCCCAGCGCGACGCGCATGTCGTTGCGCGGGCGCTTCGAGGCCTGGAGCGCCTTCTCCAGCAGCTCGCGGGCCTGGGAGGCGTTGCCCTCCGCGGCATCGACCAGGGCCAGCAGCGACACGGCCTCCGGCGGGTAGCGGTCGTTCACCCGGGTGCGCGCGAGCTCCGCGCGCGCCTTCTTCCAGTCGCCCAGCCGGACGAGGGCCGCGCCGCGCACCATGGCCACCTTGCGCCCGCCCTCCGCCTCCAGGCGCGTCAGCACGTCGCGCTCGCGGTCGCGGTCCAGCAGCGTCCGCCCCAGCCCCTCGCGGGCCTCCTCGCTCTTGGGCTGCGACTTGAGCGCGGCCTCGTACGCGGCCTGCGCCGCGTCCAGCTTGCCGGCGGCGCGGCTGGCGGCGGCCAGCGCGAGCTGGAAATCGAAGGCCAGCGGCCCCTGCGTCCCCTTGCCCAGCAGCGCGCGCGCCTCGTCGTGGCGGCCGACGGCGGACAACAGCCTCCCCTGCGTCAGGTCGAGGCGAGGCTTGAGCGAGGCGGGCAACAGCGCGTCCTTCGCCAGGGGCTCCACGTCCGCGAGCGCCGCGGGCAGGTCCTGCTCCAGCGCGAGCCGGGCCTCCGCCTGTCCCAGCCGCGCCACGGGGTGCGAGGGCGAGCGGGTGCGCGCCTTCTCGAACATCTCGATGGCGTGAGGGTAGTCCTCCGCGCCGAGGTAGTAGCCCCCCAGCGCCACCAGGGCGCGCACGTTGGACGGCGAGGCCCGTAGCGCGCGGTCGAAGCGCTCGAGCGCCTTCTTCTCGTCCTTCGCCGCCAGGTACAGGCTGCCCGCGAGCGCCTGCACCTCCGTGCCCTCCTCGGTGGCGGCGAGCAACGCGCGGCGCGCGGGCTCCCGCCCCCGGTCGTCCGCGACGAGCACGTTGGTGGCGAGCACCAGCCCCGGCGCCGCCTCCTTCACGCCGGGCTTCTCCAGCGCCTCCAGCGCGAGCTGGCGGTCCTCCGGAGACATCCCGTGGTCGGAGAAGCGCAGCGCGCGCGCCCACGCGGTGAGCGCCCACGCGCGGCTGCTGCCCTCGTCCATCTCCCGCGCGCGGCCCAGCTGCTCCAGCGCGCCATCCAACGACGCCCGGGTGTCCTGGGTGATGAGGTCCTCGGCGCGGGACAGCGCCTCGTTGAGCGTCTGCCCGCCCGCGTTCGCGCGGACCTTGAGGAAGCCGACCACCACCACCCCGAGCACCAGCGCCAGCGTGACGCCGGCGGCCACCTTCACGCCGTTGCGCTTGATGAACGACGTCTTGGCCGCCTCGCGCGCCAGCTTCTGGCGCAGCTCCTTCTCGTACGCGGCGGTGAGCGCCTCCGTGTCCTGCTTGGGCGCCTTCTCCCGCGCCGCCTGGGGGGACGCCTCCGCGGCGTCCGGGATGTCATCGAGCAGCGAGCGCTTCGAGCCCGAGCCCCGAGCCGGCTGGGACGCCCGCGCGGCGACGGGCGCGGCGCCCGTGGGCTCCGGCGGGGGCAGGTCCCCGAGCAGCCCTCCCCCCGAGGCGGGGATGACGGGCTTGGCCGTGGTGAACTCGCTCGTGCGCAGCAGCGGCAGCTCCCCGGTGGGCTCCGCCTCCGAGGCGGGGATGACGGGCTTGGCCGTGGTGAACTCGCTCGTGCGCAGCAGCGGGAGCTCCCCGGTGGACTCCCCCGAGGGCGCCGACTCCGAGGGGGGCGCCCCATCACCGGCGTCCGAAGGCGCCGCGCCGCGCTCGGACGGGTCCGCCGCGTCGGCGTCCGGCCGCGCGGGCGCGTCCGCCGCAGCCCCGGACGCGTCCGAGGAGGCCGCGTCGTCCTCGTCGGACAGCGACAGGTCGAGGCTGGGCAGCTGCGGCCCGAGCGCCCCTTCGGGCACGGGCCGGTCGATCAACCCCAGCGAGTCCCTCGCGACGGGCGGCTCGACAGTCGCCGCGGACTCCGACTCCGCGACACTCCCCTGCCCCGCAGCGCTCGCCAGGTCCGCCGCGGCGCGGGCCGCCGGAGCCCGGGCGCCCGCGACGGGCGCGCTCGCCGCCGCCTTCGCCGCGTCCCCGAGCGCCGCCGCGCGCAACCTCGCCGCCGCCATGGGCGCCACCGTCGGGTGGGTCCCCGCGTGGTCTTCGTCGGGCTTCGCGCCGCCCTCGGCCTCCGGCTCCTCGGGCTTCTCCAGCCCCATCAGGTCCGCGAACACGGGCGCGGGCCCCCCGGCCAGGGCCTGCTGGGCCTGCTCCAGCCACAACTTCACTCGACCGTCGTTGGGCTGCAGCGCCACCGCCTTGCGGAGGATGGGCAGCGCCGAGCGGTACAGCCCGCGCTGCAACAGCACCTCGCCAATCAGGTTGTACGCGTAGGGGTTGTCCTTCTCGATGGCGATGGCCCGGTCGAACTGCTCCATCGCCTCCGCGGGACGCCCCAGGTGGATGAGGGCCTTGCCCCACAACACCCGGCCCACCGTCGAGGACGGGTGGTGGGAAATCCCCTGCTCACACACCTCGATGGCGCGTGCCGCATCCCCTTTTTCCAACAGGGCCTTGGCCAGCTCGACGAAGACGGATGAAGTGGGGTCCTGCCGGAGGAGCTGCTCGTATCGCTCCACCATCGACTTGGCCATGTGCGCTCGCGACTCCGGTACTCGGGCGGGGAGCCGGACCATAGCACCGCGACCTCGTCCCGGGAGGCACCCGGTGTTACCGTCCCACCCCGTGAATCGCCTGCCCGCCCTCCTCCTCGCGCTCGCCCTGGGTGCGTGCGCAACCGCATCCAAGAAATCCAACCTGGAAGCACTCAAACCCACCGTGGAGCGCTTCCATCAGCTCATCCGCTGGAAGGACTTCCGGGCGGCCGGGGCCCTCATCGTCCCGGAGAAGCGCACCGCCTTCTCCCGCGCCCGCGCCGCCCTCCACGACGACCGCGACCTGAGCATCACCGACTACGAAATCGAGGAGGTTCAGATTTCCGAGGACGGGCTGCGCGCCACGGTGCACAGCCGCATCCAGTGGATGCGCCTGCCGTCCGCCTCCGAGCACACCGACATGGTCGCTTCGGAGTTCGTGTTCGAGGGCGGCGCGTGGATGCTGGAGAGCCAGGACGCCGGCCCCTTCGCGGACGAGCTGCCTGCCCCCTGAAAAGAAACCGCCCACCGACTCGGGGCCGGCCGAGGCGGTGGGCGTCGGGAGCTCCCCCATGGAGCGCCCTACAAGAATCCGCCCATCGTCCCGGGGCCGGCCGAGACGATGGGCGTCGGGAGCTCCCCCATGGAGCGCCCTGACATGTTGACGGGGTGGCGCCTTGCTTCAGGCCCGCGCCGCCGCGCCGTGATGCCGGACCCAAGAGCAATGGCGATGCCAGCCGCCACGCCCAGGGCCCCGCACCGCGCTCGCCTCGTGAATCCAGGGGGTTGGAGCATCGAGCGGCGGGGGGTACGGCGCACCGCCCGTCCGGTCGCTGACACCCATGTCATGGGGGCCAGCCGTGGGCGTCGCGCCGGGCACGACAATCGTGTCAGGGGCCTTCGACTTTTTCGGCCGCTAGTCGCCCTGGATGGAGCGGATCGTCTCCCGCATGGAGTGGCGGGGCTTCCAGGCCACGTCCTTCACCCAGCGGCCACCGTCCACGGCGCACAGGAACTGGATGTGGTCCAGCTCCGGGGGCGGGAAGTTGGCGAGCCGGTACTTGAAGAGCATGCCCAGCAGGGGCCGGGCGACGGGGTGGGGCACGGGGATGGGGGTGTTGCCCAGCTCGCGCATCACCGCGGACAGGGGCACCTCGCCCGGGCCGACGACGTTGTAGACGCCCTTGGGCTCCGGCCGCAGGGCCTCCACCATGGCGCGGGCGACGTCCTCCACGTGGATGAGCTGCACCATGGGGTCGAAGCCGGCCAGCACCCAGGGGTGACGCAGGCGCAGGTAGTTGGACGGCGCGTTCTTGATGGTGGGCCCGACGATGTGGACCGGCCGCAGAATCACCGTCTCGATGTGGGGGTGCTTCCAGAAGAAGCCATGCGCGAGCATGTCCACTTCGATGAGGTCCCTCACGCCGGAGAAGCGGCTGGCCGCCATGAGCGGCGCGTCCTCGGTGAGGAAGTTGGAGTTGTCCGGGCTGGGGCCGTAGACGTTGGCGGACGAGAGGACGACGACCTTCTTCACGCCGTACTTCGCGCAGTACTCCAACAGGCGCGTGGTGCCCACGACGTTGAACGAGTGGTGCTCCTCCTCGCTCATCCGGGGGTCATGCATGATGCCCATGTGGATGACGGCGCGGACCTCGTTCTTGCGGAAGACGTCCTCCGCCTTCTTCTTGCGCAGGTCCAGCTCGTACATCTCCACGTCTTTCGGCCGGCCCGCGAAGGGGCGCCGGTCGATGCCGATGATGCGCTCGTGCTTGTGGAGGAGCTTCGCGAGGGTGCGGCCGAGGTTGCCGCTGATGCCCGTGACGACGACGGCCGGTCTCATGGTGTGTGCCTCTTAGCACCGCCAGGGCGGGCGCTCACCAGAACACGCCCCGGCGTTCCTTGAGGCCCTGGTGGAGCATGGACTGGATGGAGGCCTTCACCGTGCGGACCTTCTTGTCCAGCTCGCTGTCCTCGTCGTCCGGCCGGCCGGTGAAGTGCATCGGGTCGCCGTAGTAGATGCGGTACTTGGTGGGCAGCGGGATGGGCAGGCCCGTGGGGGTGACGGGGAAGGCGGGGAACCCGAACAGCTTCGCCACGGGCTTGAGGTCCATGAGCGCGGGGGCCTGCTCCTCCGCGCCGACGACGGCCACCGGGACGATGGGGGTGCGCGTCTCCAGCGCCAGGCGCATGAAGCCCAGGCCGAACTCCTGGAGCTGGTAGCGCTGGGGCCACAGCTTGCTGATGCCGCGCTGCCCTTCCGGGAACACGAGGATGGCCTCGTCCGACTCCAGGAGGCGCCGGCAGTTCTCCGGCGTGCCGACAATCTGGCCCATGCGGGCCATGAAGGTGGAGACGTAGGGCAGCGACGGCACCCACTTCTCCACCATGCTGCGGATGGCGCGCGGCGGGTTGGCCTCCAGCATCATGGAGACGCCAATCATGGCGCCGTCGAGCGGGAGCTGGCCGGAGTGGTTGGACACCAGCAGCACGCGGCCGGCGGGGACCTTCTCGATGCCGAAGGTCTCCACGCGGAAGTAGTTGCGGTACAGCCACAGGAAGGGGGCCACCGCCGACAGGCTGAAGTCGAGGTTGTAGCCGAACGGGTCGACCCCGTACTCGTTCTGAGGCCGCGCCAGGGCCTGGAGCCGCTCCTTCTGCTCCTCGTTGGCCAGCCGGTCGGTCCACTCCCGCAGGCCCTTCTTCACTCTGTCGCCCAGACGCTCCAGCATATGCGGGATTCTTTACACCACTGTCACCCTCGACCGGGAGAGGGCGTGGAGAATCCCGCGAAGGAGTCCTCCATCATGCGAATCGCTCCGCGTCCGACCGCTTCCACCGTGGCCCCGCGGTCCGAGCCGCTCGCGCGCCCGGCGGACGTCTCCGCGCGCGCCCCCCGGGACCTGGAGCGCGTCCCGGGCGAGGCCGTCGCGTTCATCGACGACTTCCACGCGAGGCTGGACCTGCCCGCCGCGAGGTTGAAGGAGAAACAGGCGCTCCTGCGCGAGCGGCCCTCCGCGCTCTTCCGGATGATGCCGGCCCTGTTCCACGCGGACGTGCGGGGCCCCTATGCCGCGGAGGCCCGGCTCCTCGAGCGCCCCGCCCCCCGCGTCCAGGTGGTGGGCGACGCGCACGTGGGCAACCTGGGCACCTTCCGCGGGCCGGATGGCGCGCCGGTCTGGGGCCTCAATGACTTCGACCTGTCCGGCCAGGGCTCGCCGGAGATGGACCTGGCGCGCATGGCGACCAGCGCGGCGCTCACCGCGCGCGAGTCGGGCCTGTCGTCGAAGGAGCAGGCCGAGGTGGTGCGCGCCTTCGCGGACGCCTACTTCTCGACGCTGGCGGCGCTCGCCGGGGGTGAGCGGAACCCGGGCGCGTTCCTCACGAAGAAGGAGGCCACGGGCAAGGTGGACGACCTCATCGACGAGGCCCGGGAGGCGTCGCGGGCCCGGCTGGTGAAGGAGTACGCGAAGGTGGACGGCCCGGACTCGGCGCGCTTCCGCGCCACGGACACGCTGCGGCCGCTGTCCGCCACGAGGCAGCGGGAGGTCATCGCGGCGCTGGGCGCGCACACCGCCACGCTGGAGGGTGCCCAGCAGGTCGCCCTGCCCCTTCGGGTCCTCGACGTGGCCCAGCGCCTGGACGCGGGAGGCAGCAGCTATGGGCTGGAGCGTTTCTACGTGCTGGCGAAGGCGTCGCAGCCCGGAGCCCCGCCGGTGTTGCTGGAGCTCAAGGAGCTGCTGGCCAACAGCCTGACGTCGCCGCCCAGCGCCGCGGATGGGCAGGCGGTGGTGGAGGCACAGCGCGCGGTGGTGGGGGACCTCAACCCCCTGACGGGCGCCACGCGACTGGGCGGCCGGGCGTTCCTGGTGCGCGAGGTGGAGCCGGAGAAGACGAAGCTGGGCGACAAGGCGTTGACGGGCAAGAAGGACCTGCGCTCCGTGTTCGCCCAGGCCGGCCAGGTGCTGGCGCGCGCGCATGGCGCCACGCCAGGGAGCGCGAGGAAGCTGGCGGACTGGGTGGGCGACGACGCGGCGGTGGCGAGCGTCCGGTTGGAGGCATTCGCGAGGGGCTACGCGGACCAGGTCACGGCGGACTGGCGTGCACTGCGCGACGCCGCCTGAGCCGTCCCCTCCTGCAGTGGACGCTCGGGAGCGACGAGGGATGCGAGCCGGACGCGAGGTCCCCATGTCCCGTCACGCATGCGTCCGTCGTTCGTTGGCTCGTGGCTGGTGGTGGGGATGCTCGTGGGGTGCTCGATGAGCGCCACCTCGCCATGGAAACCGACTCCGCGCGGGGAGCCCGCCTCCGACACGGAGCGGCTCCCCGTGCTCCTGGTCCATGGCATCGACAACGACGCGAGCGCCTTCGACGCGCTCCGCGAGCGCCTGGAGCGGGAGGGCTGGCGCCATGTCCATGCCCTGTCGTTGACGCCCAACGACGGCACGGAGGAGCTGCCCCGGCTGGCGCGGCAGGTGGCCACCGAGGCGGAGGCGCTGCGCGCCCGCGCCGGCGTCAGCCGCGTGGACGTGGTGGGCTTCAGCATGGGAGCGCTCGTGACGCGCTACTGGCTGCAGATGATGGCGGGGCGCGAGCGGGTGCGGCGCTTCGTCTCCATCTCCGGTCCCCACGCGGGGACGTGGCTCGCGGCCCTGCGCCGGGGACGCGGGGTGGCGCAGATGCGGCCCGGCAGCCGGCTGCTGCGCGCGCTCCAACAGGACCCGGCTCCCTGGGGCGACGTGGAGGTCCACAGCTTCTGGACGCCGTGGGACCTGACCATCCTCCCCGCCTCCAGCTCCCACCTCGCGGGCGCCGTCGAGGAGCGCACCTTCCCGGTGCTGCTCCACCCGTGGATGCTCACCGACGAGCGCGTGCTCGACGCCGTGGAGGAGGCACTCGCCGCGCCCGCCCGTCCCCGCTGACGCAGGGGCCCGCGCACCACCTCATCAGCGAGGCGACCTCGCTGACACGAGGCCCATGCACCACCGGACGAGCGTCGTATCCGACACGCCGGTGCGGAGAGGCCCCCACGAGCGGCTCGCCCGGCGCGCGGCCTCGCGCCCATCCTTGAAACCAGGCGTCGCCTCCGGTGCGCGCTCGATGCGAGGACGTGCCCCGAGAGCGGCGCAACCCACACGCACGCGGCGCCATCCTTTGAACCAGGCGCCGCCTCCGGTGCGGCCATGCTGCGTGGAGGAGCCCCCGCCAGCGCCTCAGAGCGAGGGGGCCAGCCGGCTCGCGGCATCGCGGAGGGTGACGACCTTCCGCTCGGCCGCGAGCCAGCCGAACACCTCTCGGAGCCGCTCGAGCTTCCGCGCCGCGCTCACGCGCAGGTCGCGCTGCTGGCGGACCAGCTCGGCGGGGATACCATCGGACACGTCCAGCACGTCCACGCCGTGCAGCTCGAAGTTGAAGAAGGCGTCGCGACGGCAGGAGTTCCATGCCGCGCGAAGGACGGGGCGCGGCAACGTGGTGGCGAACGTCCCGATGAACGGGAAGGCCACGCCGGGGGTCACCGCCATGGGCAGCTCCAGCACCGCGCCCTCGCCACGGCGGTAGGGGTTGGTGGGGTCCGGCCGGTACGGCACCCGGGGCGCGAGCAGCACGCGCGGCGTGTCCAGCACCGAGCGGGACGGCCGCCCCGCGAGCGCCAGCGCGCCCATCACCGCCGCCTTGGCCGCGTAGTACGGCGTGGCGGGGAAGGCGGACGAGCCATACCGGTAGCCCAGCGCCACCGTCGCCGCGTAGAGGTCCGCGTTGAGGGTGTAGCCCGGCGCGCGGAAGCCCTCGGGCCGGGCCCCCGTCGCCGCGAGGATGACGGCGTCCGCGCGCCGCAGGTCCTCCAGGATGGCGGCGGCGCCCCGGCGCGTCAGCGCGTAATCGTGGGCGTGGCTGTGGCTGGCCACCTCGATGCCTGCCTCGTGCGCGGCGCGCATCCCCGCGGCCGCGCCCGGGTCCGCCTCCAGGTCCTCGCCGATGGCGAAGAACGTCCCCGGGATTCCCAGCGAGTCGAACAGCTCGCGGAAGCGCGGCACGGCGACGGCGTGCACCAGCGTGCGGGCGCGCTCGTCGAGCAGCGTCTCCGGCAAGCCGTGGATGCGGCAGTAGTGCGGCAGCGAATCGAGGTCGACGGAGATGGACGCCAGCCTCACGGTGCGCGCCCCTTTCCGCTCACGTGCCGCGAACGCGGATGACGTAGAACAGCTTGCCCACGTTCTTCAGCACGTTGGGCACGCGCTTGAAGAGGTGGATGGAGGGCTGGCGCTTCTCGTGGAGCTGGATGGGAATCTCCACCACGCGCAGGCCCTCGCGCCAGGCGCGGATGACGAACTCGCTGGCGAACACGTCCATGTCCACCACGCACTTCTGGATGACGGGCAGGAGCGCCTCGCGGCGGAACGCCTTCAGGCCGTGCGTGTCGGTCCCCTGGAAGCCCAGCGTCACCTTCAGCAGCTTGTTGTGCACGCGCGTGGCCGCGCGGCGGATGAGCGGCCGCTGGTCGCTGGCGCCCTTGGCCGCCTTCGACCCCACCACCATGTCCGCCTCGCCCGCCTCCAGCCGCGGCAGGGCCGCGTCGTAGAAGGTGAGGTCGCACAGGTCGATCTCGTCGCAGACGACGTAGGTGCCCCGGGCCATCAGGATGCCGGCCTTGAGCGCGCTGCCGTAGTTGGGGCGCTCCGAATGGAACCAGCGCAGCCGCGGGTGCTTCGCGCACAGCTCGTCGAGGATGCGCGGCGTCGCGTCGCGCGAGCCGTTCTCCGCGAAGATGATTTCGTAGTCGAGCCCACGCGCATCCAGCCCCTGGCGCAGCTCGTCCGCCGCGGAGGTGATGATGGACTCCTCGTTGTAGACCGGGATGACGACGGACAGGTGAGGTGCCATGGCAGCCAGGAGCCGTCGGGACAGGACGACGGTCCGGGTCGCCTAGCATGCCCCGCGCCACCCGTCGACAAGATGCGACGGGCGGGCAGGTCTCTGTCATCCGTTCAGCGCCCGGGCGCACGCCCGGCCACCGAGGATGGCGTCCTCCATGGACGAATACTCCCACTGCCCGTAGCGCCCCGCCGTGTGGATGCCCGCGTGCTCCAGGAAACCGAGGACCTCCGTCTTCGCTGGACCATACGCCTCGTCGTACAGCACGTACGCGTGCGGAATCTCGCGGGCGTGGGCGAACAGGATGTCGTCCGCGGAGTGGATCATCTGCGAGCGCACCAGGTCCTCCACCGCGTACTTCTCCGCGGCGGCGGGCGACAGCTCCCCGTGGTGGCTGTACTCGACGTAGAACGTGGCCGTGTCCTGGGGCGCCAGCGCCGGGTACACAGCGGACGGCGAGCCGATGCGGTACGTGTGGAACTCCGGCTCCGGCAGGTAGATCCAATGCCAGGGCTGGCGGTTGGCGCCACGCGCGGCCACGGCCACGTACGTGACGGTGGTGGCGCGCAGCCGCTTCGCCGCGGCCACCACGGACTCGGGCGCGCCCGAAGCGCCCTTCTCCAAGAGCCGCACCAGCCCGGGCAGCGACACGGTGGAGACGAGCCCCGAGTACCCCAGCACGCGTCCGTCCGACAGCGCGACCTTGCGCGCCTTCCAGTCGATGGAGGTGGGCTCGGTGTTCACGCTCAGCTCGCCACCCTCGAGGTGGCGGAGCATCGCGCGGGCCAGGCTCTCGATGCCACCCTCGCGCGGGTACAGGAACGACGCGTTGTAGCCCACCGCGTCGCTGCCCGCGCCCAGCGCGCCCTCGACGACCTCCTTCAGGCTGGGACGGGGAACGAAGCGCCCCACCCACGCGGCGGACATCTCCCGCGGGTGCACCGTCCAGAGCTTCTGGTTGTACGGCACCATGAAGTTCTTCGCGAAGCCCTCCCCCATGTAGCGGAGGATGAACTCCTCGAAGTCACGCGGCTCGCGCTCGCGCAGCGCCCGGCCCTTCTCGCCGTAGACCGCCTCCACGTAGCCGATGAGGTTCTCCGCCACCACCTCGGGCGGCAGCCCGTGCGTGTTCACCTGGTACGGGAAGCGCGTGAACACACCCCGCGTGAAGATGCCGGCCTTGCGCTGGATGCGGACCATCTGCTCCGGCAGCCAGCGCGTGTTCACCAGCTCCTGGATTTCAGGGTCCCGCAGGTGCAGCCAATGGCCGGTGGGGTCGAAATAACACCCGTCGATGACCTCCGTCTTGATGAGCCCGCCGACCCGGTCGGACTTCTCGATGAGGCGCCAGGGCTTTCGGAGGAAGTGCGCGGTGGACAGGCCCGCGAGGCCCGCCCCCAGGATGAGGATGGGATCCATGCGCGGGCGGTCCTACCACCTCCTCCGGGTGAGAGGGGAACGAACGCAGGGTTCCAGTGCGGGGAGGCCGGGAGCCCTCGTCCGCCCGCCCGCCGGGGAAAGGGCGGAACGGTTTCAGCGGGGACCGTCGCGTTCTTTCCGGGCTGGAAACGCCTCTGCTAGCCTGCGCGCGCCGGTCCTGTCGAAGGAACCCCATGAAAGTCTCCTGCCCGTCTTGCCAGACGAACTACAACATCGATGACAAGCGGATCCCCCCGGGAGGCGCGAAGCTCAAGTGCGCCCGGTGCCAGACCACCTTTCCCATCAAAGCCGAGGCAGTGAGCGCGCCGGCCCCCGCCGCGCCCCCACCCGCACCGGCGATTCCCCTGCCCGCCGCCGCGCCTCCGGCCGCGGCCATCCCGCTCCCGGGCGCCGCCGCGCCGCAGTCCGCCGCGATTCCGCTCCCCGGCGGCGCGCCCGCGGGCGCCATCGCGCTCGGCCCCGCCCCCGAGGCCATCCCGCTGCCCGGCCAGGCCGACCCCTTTGCCTTCGACGCGGGTGACGGCGGCGCCATCCCGCTGCCCGGCGGCGCGCCCTCCCACGCCTTCTCGCCGGACACCGGCGTGGGCGCCATCCCGCTGCCCGGCGCCGCCGCGCCGCAGTCCGCCGCGATTCCGCTCCCCGGCGGCGCGCCCTCCGGCGCCATCGCGCTCGGCCCCGCTCCAGAGGCCATCCCGCTGCCCGGCGGCGCGCCCTTCGCCTTCGACGCGGGTGACGGCGGCGCCATCCCGCTGCCCGGCGCGCCGGACGCGTTCGGCGACGGCTTCGACGACATGCCGACCGCGCCTCCGCCCGGAGAGACGACGCGCGTGGTGGCCATCCCGCTCCCCACCGCCGCCTACCGCGAGCAGTCCGCCGCCCCGCGAGCGCCGTCGGGCGCGACGCGCGACCTGGAGTTCTCCGAGGAGGCCCTGCCCTCCGCGCCGCAGGAGTCGGCCTACGGCGCCGCGGACGTCCCGGGCACCGCGCGCGACTTCGACTTCTCCGACGACGCGCTGCCCGTCCCCGCCCAGGCCACGCCCGAGCCGGACCCGTTCGCCTTCGACGTCGAGACCTCGAGCGGCGAGGCCACCGCGTTCGACCTGCCCGCCGACGCCGGGGGTGACTTCGGCGCCGCCCCTCCCGAAGCGGATCCGTTCGCCCTGCCCCCTCCGTCCGCGTACGCGCAGGGCGGCATCCCGGAGGCGGACCCGTTCGCCCTGCCACCTCCGCTCGCAGACGACCCGTTCGCCCTGCCTCCTCCGCCCGCGTACGCGCAGGGCGGCATCCCGGAGGCGGACCCGTTCGCCCTGCCGCCTCCGCCCGCCGCGGGCCCGTCGTTCGACTTCGCCGAGCTCCCCTCGCCCGCCTACGCGGCGGCGCCGCCCGTGCCCGGGGCCATGGACTTCTCGGACCTGCCCGCGCCGGCCGCGCCCGCGGTGGACTTCTCCGACCTGCCCGCGCCGGCGGCGCCGCCCATGCCGGACCTGTCGTTCGACTTCGCCGCGCCCGCGGCGCCGGCGCCCGCCGGGGACCCGTTCGCGGTGGACTTCGGCTCGCCCGCGCCCGCCGCGCCGGTGCCCGACTTCAGCCTCGACTTCGCCGAGCCGACCGCGCCACCCCCTCCCGCGTCCGTCAACCCGGCCGTGGACTTCGGCGACGTGGACTTCGGCTCGCCTCCGCCGGCCGCGCCCGCGCCCCGGATGGCGGACTCGCTGGAGTTCGACCCCACCGCCAGGCCGGATGACGACCTGGAGGCGGACCTCTCCGACCCGCTGCCCCCGCCCCCCAACGCGGGCCCCGCGGACGGCCTGGAGATGCTGTCCTTCATCGACGACGCGGGAGGCCGCGACGCCGGCGCCCAGGCGGGCGCGAAGGTGCGCCGCTTCCACGTCCGCCGTCGCTCGGGCAAGGTGTTCGGCCCGTTCGACGAGGGCGTCATCGTCAAGATGCTCGAGGACGGACAGCTGCTCGGCAACGAGGACGTCTCCCTCGACTCGGAGACGTGGTCGGCCATCGGCACCATCCCCACCTTCGCGTCCGCCATCCAGCGGCTGATGGAGGGGCCCTCCAAGGTGGTCGCCCCCGCGCCCGTCGCGGCCGTGGACGTGGACGCGCCTCGCGCGGACGGCGGTGGCACCCAGGCCAACATGAAGCGCCTGGAGCAGCTCTACGAGGGCCGCATGGCCGCGGTCTCCGTCGTGGACCGCAGCGCCGCCCAGGCCCAGCTCAAGAAGCGCGTGCCGATGTTCATCGCCGCGGGCGTCGTCCTGGTGATTGCGCTCATCGGCGCGGGCACGGAGTTCGGCACGCGCTACGGCGCCTTCGGCCGGCGCGCCCTGTTCCCCGCCCGCGTCTCCGCCGGCTCGCCGCACGCGGAGCTGGTGACGAAGGCGAACCAGGAGCTCCTCCAGGACACCTTCGCCAGCTACAAGCAGGCGTACGCGCTGAGCGCGCAGGTCCTCAAGGAGAAGGAGTACCCGGCGGTCCGCTCCCTGTGGTGCCAGTCCGTCTTCTACCTGCAGCGCCGCTACGCCGCCGCCACGCCCGCGGACATGCAGCGCTGCAAGGAGCTGCTGCCGGACATCGAGCTGCTGGGCGCGAAGGACATCGACCTCATCAAGCTCAAGGCGGCCATCGGCCTCACCGCGCGACAGGTGGGTGACGTGCTCCCCGCCCTCCAGGACGCGCTGGCGCGGGAGAACAACCAGGCCGACCAGGAGCTGGCCTTCCTCGTGGCCGAGGCCCAGTCGATGAACCGCGACAAGAAGGGCGCCACCGACACCCTGAAGAAGGTGCTCGCCGCCAACCCCAAGTCCGCCAAGGCCCACCACGCCCTGGGCAACCTGCACCAGGCCGCGGGCCAGGCCGACGAGGCCGCCGCCGCCTACGCCGCCGCGCTCGAGTCCGACCGCAAGCACGCCGCGTCCGCGGTGGAGCTGGCCGCGGTGCAGCTGCTTGTGCGCAAGGACGTGGAGAAGGGCACCCAGGCCATCGAGGAGTCGCTGGCCGCGGACGTCCAGGCGGAGCTGGGCCCGGCGGAGCTGGCCCGCGCCATGGGCCTCAAGGGCGTATCCCTCTTCCAACAGCACAAGCCGAAGGAGGCGGAGGCGGAGCTGAAGGCCGCCCTGGAGAAGGACCCGAAGTCCACCTTCCTCAAGGGGCAGCTGGCCCACGTGCTGCGCGCCCAGCGCAACTACGAGGGCGCCCTGCCCCTCTACGCCAGCCTCGTGACGGAGGAGGGCGACAGCCTGGAGTACACCGACGGCCACATCACCTCGCTGGTGATGACCGGCAAGATGCAGGCGGCGGCGGAGACGGTGCAGAAGGCCAGTGAGCGCTTCCCCAACGAGGCCCGCATCGCCTACCTCTATGGCCGCATCGAGGACGCGCTCGACAAGCTCTCCGAGGCGGAGGGCCACTACAAGCGCGCCATCGCCGCGGACGCCAACCTGGTCGAGGCCAACCTGTACCTGGGCCGCTTCTACCTGCGCCAGCGCCGCAACGCGGAGGCGCGCACCCAGCTCGAGCAGGCGGCCACCAAGGCCCCGGAGAACCCGGGCGTGCGCGCGGGCCTGGGTGAGCTGGCCCTGGCGGAGAACAACGCCCTGCTGGCCCAGCAGGAGTTCGAGCGCGCCGCCCAGCTCGACCCCAACCTCGCCGACGCCCACCTGGGCCTGTCGCGCGTGGCGCTGCTCAACGGGGAGCTGGAGACGGCCAAGACGGAGGCCAACCGCGCCCTGGAGCTGGACCCGCACCTGCTGAAGGATGGCCGGCTGCAGCGCGGCCTCGTCCTGTGGCGGCTGGGCCAGCTCGACGAGGCGGTGGCCGAGCTCGAGAAGGCCAAGGGCGAGGACCCCCGCTCCACCACCATCCCCATCACCCTGGGCGCGGTGCTGCTCGAGCGCGGCGACCTGGCCGGCGCGGAGAGCAACCTGGGCCTGGCCCTGAGCAACGAGCCCTCCAACCACGAGGCGCTCTACTATCTGGCGCTCGTCAAGGCCAAGCGCCTGGAGTTCACCCAGGCCATCGACGCCATGCGCAAGGCGGTGGAGCGCGCCCCCAAGCGCCCGGACTACCACTACGCCTATGGCGTGGTGCTCCGCGACGCCAAGAACCTGCCGGACGCAATGCGCGAGTGGAACCTCGCGGTGGACCTGGACCCGAAGCTGGCGGACGCGCACGAGGCGCTCGGCCACGCCCACCTGGAGCTCGGCGAGTTCGACGAGGCCATCGCCGCCTTCGACGAGAGCATGAAGTCGGACCCGCGCCGCACCCGCGTGCTGGGCTCCATCGGCGACGCCTACTTCAACGCCGCCCGCTGGGAAGACGCCATCAAGCGCTACCAGACGGCCCTCAAGGCGGACCCGAAGCTGACGTACGTCTATTACAAGGTCGCCCGCGCCTTCACCGAGCAGGCCCAGTTCGCCAAGGCCATCGACTGGTACCGCAAGGCCAGCGCCGCGGAGCCGGAGAACCCGATGACCTACTACTACCTGGGCTTCGCCTATAAGGAGCGGAGCAAGCGCCGGGAGGCCGTCCAGGCGTTCAAGGAGTACCTGGCCAAGAAGCCGGACGCGACGGACCGCAAGGACATCGAGGAAGAGATCTACGACCTGGAGAACTAGCACCCCGGGCGCTCCGCCGGCCGTCCATCACGGGACGGTCGGCGTCAGCCTCCGGGCGCGCGGGGCGTCCGCCCTTGAGCACCCCGGGCACGAGGAACCTTGCTGACGCCCGCCCAGGGTGACTACAAGGCGTGCCCCATGCTGGACATCCGGAACGTTGCGAAGAACTTCGATGCGGTCGTCGCTCGCCTGAAGACGCGGGGCGGCAACCTGGACCTCGGCCCCTTCCAGCGCCTCTTCGCCGAGCGTGGCGAGCTGTACCGCTCCATGGAGTCGCTGGCCGCGCGTCGCAACGCCGCCAACGAGGACATGAAGAAGAAGGCGAAGGAGGACCCCAAGGCGCTGGACGCCCTGCGCGGGGACCTTCGCGCCGTCTCGCAGGAGATCAAGGAGAAGGAGGGTCGCCTCAAGGAAGTGGAGGAGGAGATCGACCGCATCACCCTGCTCATCCCCAACATTCCCCACGACTCCGTCCCGGTGGGCGCCAGCGCGGACGAGAACGTCCAGGTGAAGACCTGGGGCGACAAGCCCAACCTCCCCTTCACGCCCAGGCAGCACTTCGAGCTGGGAGAGAAGCTGGGCATGCTCGACTTCGAGCGCGCCGCGAAGGTGTCCGGCAGCCGCTTCACCTTCTACAAGGGCGCGCTGGCGCGGCTGGAGCGGGCGCTCGTCACGTTCATGATCGACGTGCACACGACCAAGGGCTACACGGAGCTGCTGCCTCCGTACCTGGTGCTGCGTGAGACGATGATGGGCACCGGCCAACTGCCCAAGTTCGAGGACGACGCCTTCAAGACACTGGGCGACCCCGAGCGCTTCCTCATCCCCACGTCGGAAGTCCCCGTCACCAACTACCACGCGGACGAAATCCTCGAGGGTGACACCCTGCCCGTCCGCTACTGCGCCTTCAGCCCCTGCTTCCGGGCGGAGGCCGGCGCCGCCGGCAAGGACACCCGCGGCCTCATCCGCCAGCACCAGTTCCACAAGGTGGAGATGGTGAAGTTCGCCCACCCGGACAAGAGCCTGGACGAACTGGAGTCCATGACGGACGACGCCTGCGACATCCTCCGGCGCCTGGGCCTGCACCACCGGGTGATGCTCCTGTGCACCGGCGACATGGGCTTCTCCGCCCGGAAGACCTACGACATCGAGGTGTGGCTGCCCGGACAGAACGCGTACCGGGAGATTTCCTCCTGCTCGGACTGCGGCGACTTCCAGGCCCGCAGGGCGAAGATCCGCTTCCGCGCGCAGAAGGGCGACAAGCCCCAGCTGCTCCACACCCTCAACGGCAGCGGCCTGGCCGTGGGCCGCACCGCCATCGCCATCCTGGAGAACTACCAGCGCGAGGACGGCACGGTGGCCCTCCCGGAGGTCCTCTGGCCGTACATGGGTGGACTGAAGGAGCTCAAGCCGCTGTAGAAGAATTGGATCAATCCGACTTGCAACGGGCGCGGAATCAGGTAGAAGGGCGGCCCCACGGTCGACGTCGGTCCGAGGGACACCGCCGGCTGGGTTGTTGGAGGCGTGGCCGAGCGGTTGAAGGCAGCGGTCTTGAAAACCGCAGAGGGTGCAAGCTCTCCGTAGGTTCGAATCCTACCGCCTCCGAAAATGTTCTTGAGTTTTGTGGTTCTTTGACAGAGAAGAGTTGGAGAGATGGCCGAGAGGCTGAAGGCACAGGTTTGCTAAACCTGCATACTCGAAAGGGTATCGAGGGTTCGAATCCCTCTCTCTCCGCCACTTGATGTTGTAGCAGCGCGTGAAGATTTGCTCCCTTAGCTCAGCTGGATAGAGCGTCGGACTACGAATCCGAAGGCCGGAGGTTCGAATCCTCCAGGGAGCGCCATCTTCTCTGCGTGTTGTTCTCCATGAGTGACGAAGCTTTCATGCAGCAGGCATTGATGCTGGCGCGGGAAGCAGCGGAGCTCGGAGAGGTCCCTGTCGGCGCGGTAGCTGTCCATGACGGTGTCGTCATCGGCACGGGCTTCAATCGCCGCGAAGTGGACCGCAACCCGCTCGCTCACGCGGAAGTCCTCGCGCTGGATGCCGCTTCCAAGCATCTCGGCGTCTGGAGACTGACGGGTGTCACGCTCTATGTGACGCTCGAACCGTGTGCGATGTGCGCGGGAGCGCTGGTACAATCAAGAGTCACTCGTCTCGTCTTGGGCGCGATGGATCCAAAGGCCGGCGCGGTGGGCTCTCTCTACAATCTGGCCGAAGAGCCGCGACACAATCACCGGCTTCAGGTTACCCGTGGTATCCTGGCGGACGAGAGTCGCCAGCTGTTGAAGTCGTTCTTCGAGCGCCTGCGCGCGAAACGACGCGAAAATTGAATACTTGGAGAGCTGGCCGAGTGGTCGAAGGCACCTGACTCGAAATCAGGCATACCGGTAACGGTATCGTAGGTTCGAATCCTACGCTCTCCGCTCCAGACTTTCTGGAGAGGTGGCCGAGCGGTTGAAGGCGCACGCCTGGAACGCGTGTATATCTGAAAGGGTATCGTGGGTTCGAATCCCACCCTCTCCGTTGTTGTTTCAGCAGTCGATGTCCAAGTTGATTTGTGGTCGGGACAACGTGGGGGCGTGAACCCCGCCAGGTCCGGAAGGAAGCAACGGTAGCGTACTTCCGCGTGTGTCCCGGCCGTTCTGAAGAGCCAGTGCCCCTTCGGGTGCTGGCTCTTCGCCTTTGCGGGCTCCAAGCTCGCGGCGGCCTCTTCCCTCCGGAAGTGTCCTGCATTCGAGGGCCCCCCTGTCCGGCGGCCCCCTCGGTCGGCTAGGAATCCGGGCTTTCTCCCAGGAGGAAGCCATGCCGGACGTCATCGTGGTGGGTGCGGGCCACAACGGGCTCGTGACAGCGGCGCTGCTCGCGCGCCGGGGACTCTCCGTCACCGTCCTGGAGGAGAAGGACGTCATCGGTGGGGCCTGCCGCACGGAGTACCCGTTCCGGAGCGCGCCCCGGCTGGGCGTGTCCACGGGGGCGTACCTGCTGGGCCTCATGCCGCCGGAGCTCCTGCGCGAGCTGGAGCTGGACCTGCCGCTCAAGCGCAGGGACCCGCACTACTTCCTGCCCACCACGGGGAAGAAGTACCTGCTGTTCGGCTCGGACGAGCGGGAGCTGAAGCGGCAGTTCCTGGAGTTCTTCTCTCCGGCGGACTGGGAGGCCAACCAGAAGATGAACGCGGAGCTGGGCGCGATGCGCGACGACCTGGCGCCCGCGTGGCTCGCGCCGCCGTTGTCCCTGGAAGAGACGGCCGAGCGCTACCTGCGCCCCACCCTGCGCGAGCCCTTCATCCGGTTGTGTCGCGGCTCGGCGCGCCAGTACCTGGAGCGCTTCGGCTTCGAGTCGGACCTGGTGAAGGCGATGTACGCGGTGACGGACGCCTTCTCCGGACTGGACGGCGGCTACGACACGCCGGGCACGGGCATGAACCTGCTGGTCCACAACATGTGCCGGCTGCCGGGCAGCGGGGGCACGTGGATGATTGTCGGCGGCGGCATGGGCACCGTCACCCAGTCCATCGCCAACGTCGCGCGCAAGCACGGCGCCGTCATCCGCACCGGCGCGAAGGTGACGTCCATCCGGGTGGACCGGGGCGTGGCCAAGGGCGTGGTGCTGGAGGACGGCGAGGAGCTGGGCGCCAACGTCGTCATCTCCAACGGCGACCCGTTCCGCACGTTGAAGCTGGTGGCCCCGGGCGCGCTGCCCCAGGACTACCGGGCGAAGGTGGACGCGATGTTCGTCCCGGGCACGACGCTGAAGGTGAACCTGTGCCTGAAGGAGCTGCCCACCTTCACCTGTCTGCCGGAGGACCGGGGCCAGTTCGGCCCCACCATCCACCTGCTGCCACAGGAGGACGACGTGCTCGGGGCGCTGGAGCGCTCGTACCGCGAGACACGCGCGGGCCGGCTGTCCGAGTTCCCCTCCATCGAGTGGTACATCCACACCACGGTGGACCCGTCGCTGCGCGACGCTGAGGGCCACCACAACTCCGCCCTCTTCGTGGAGTGGGTGCCCTACCAGCTCGAGGGGACGACGTGGGAGCGGGAGGAGGAGCGCTACGTGCGCCACCTGCTGTCCCTCTGCGACCGGTTCGCCCCGGGGACGAGCGACAAGGTCCAGGAGTACCTGGCCCTCACCCCACCGAAAATCGAGAGCCGCTTCGGAATCACCGGGGGCCACATCCACCACGTGGACAACAAGCGGGGCTTCACCGACCGCCTGCCCTACGAGACGCCGGTGCAGGGGCTCTACTTCTGCGGCGCCGGATGCCACCCCGCCGGCAGCGTCATCGGCGCGGCCGGGCACAACGCGGCGGGCGTGGTGCTCCAGGCCCTGGGACGGTGAGTGGAACCCACCTGTAGGGCCGGCAACGGCATGGATCATTCACTCCGTCGTGTTTAGATGTCGGCCCCCATGAGCTACCTCGTCCTCGCGCGCAAATGGCGCCCGCAGAAGTTCGATGACATGACCGGACAGGAGCACGTGGTCCGGACCATCGCGAACGCCATCAAGATGGACCGGGTCGCCCACGCGTACCTGTTCTGCGGCCCTCGCGGCGTGGGCAAGACGACCGCCGCCCGCCTGCTCGCCAAGGCGCTCAACTGCGAGAAGGGCCCCACCGCTACCCCGTGCGGCGAGTGCCGCGCGTGCACGGAGATTGCCGCAGGCACCAGCGTGGACGTGGCCGAAATCGACGGTGCGTCCAACAACGGCGTCGAGAACGTCCGCGAGATTCGCGAGAACGCGAAGTACCTGCCGCAGCGCGACCGGCACAAGATCTACATCATCGACGAGGTCCACATGCTGTCCGGGGCGGCGTTCAACGCGCTGCTCAAGACGCTGGAGGAGCCGCCCGGGCACGTGAAGTTCATCTTCGCGACGACGGAGGCCCACAAGCTGCCGGACACCATCCTCTCGCGCTGCCAGCGCCACAACTTCCGGCGCATCTCCGCGGCGCGGATGCTCCAGCGGCTCCAGGAGATCTGCAAGGCGGAGGGCGCGGGCATCTCCGACCGCTCGCTGTCGCTCGTGGTCCGCCAGTCCGAGGGCGGCATGCGCGACGCGCTCAGCCTCCTCGACCAGATTCTCGCCTCGTGCGGCGCCACGCCCACCGACGAGGACGTGGCGGAGGCGCTGGGCGCCATCGACCGGACGATGGTGCAGGACTTCGCCGAGGCCCTGGTGCGCAAGGACGCCAGGCGCGTGCTGGAGCGCGTGGAGGAGGTCTTCACGCGCGGCCTCGACCTGAAGCGGCTGGCCGAGGAGCTGGCCCTCCAGCTGCGGCACCTGTTCGTCACCAAGACGCTGGGCGAGGCGCCGACGGAGCTGGCGGAGTCCGAGCAGAAGGCGCTGGTGGCGCTCGCGAAGGAGGCGGAGAGCGCGCAGCTCACCCGCCTGTTCGACGTGGTGCACGGCTGCGTCTGGGACGTGTCGCGCGCGGCGCAGCCCCGACTCGCGCTGGAGATGGCGCTCCTGAAGGCCATCCAGCTGTCGCCGGGCGGCTCCATTCCGGAGCTGCTGGCGCGAGTGGACCGGCTCGCGGCCGGGCTCGCCCAGGGCGAGGGTGCCACCAAGGCCAACACCGGAGCGCCGGGAGGTCGCTCCAGTCCCGCCAACTTTCGCGCCTGAGTCGCGCCCCGTCGTCCCCCCAAGCCCGGCGGAGAGCCGTGGCCCCGAAGCTCCCGCCACGAACGCGCGGGCGTCCACGCCCGAGCCTCGTCCACAGGCTCCCCATGGCGCCTCCGCCGCGCCCCCGATGGACGACGTCCCTCGGACGCACGAGGTCGCGCCAGGACGGCCGTTGTCCGCCCAGGCCCCCAGTGGCGACGCGTTCCCGCGTCCGTCCGCGCCGTCGGGCATGCCGCCTGGCAACGGCGCCAGCCCCGCGTCGTTCCCCACACAGCCTTCCCCCGAGACACGTGCCGCGACGGTCGCGACGCGAGGCAACGGCGGCCCCCCGGACAGGGGCGCGCCCCTGCGGCCCAATGGGCCCCCGGACTGGGGAAGCTCCGACCAGCCACCGGGCCGAAGCCCGGGAATGGCGAGCGCGCCCACCGCGTGGGAGCCGCCCCGCGAAGGCCCGCGGGTCGCGGAGACCCGGGACGCCAGCGCGTCGCGCTACGACGAGTCGGACTACGTCCCGGAGCCGCCCCCCGACATCGAGCTGCCTCGCCATGATGGGCCGTCGACGGAGCCGCCTCTCGCGGCGGCCTCCCGCGACGTGAGCCCCTGGACGCCGCCCGCGCCGCCGGGAGGTCCGGTCATGGATGGGCTGCCGGCCTCCGCCGCGCGGCCCCTCTCCTTCCTGCGCAATGGGGGAGGTGCCCCCCAGGCTCCAGGAGGAGCACCGGGCGGAGTGGTGTCCGGGTACTCGGCGGAGCGGGGAGTCCCCTCGGGCCCGGTGATGGAAGGGTTGCCCGCCTCCGCGGCGCGTCCCCTCTCCTTCCTGCGCAAGGGTCCGCCAGCGCCCCCCGTGTCGGCGCCCCCCACGCCGGCCCCAGGCCCGCATGCGGGAGCCACGTCGCTGTCGCGGACGACGGAGCCGGCGCCCACCGTCCGCGTCGTCAACGTCCGCAAGCCGGAGCCGCCCCCAGGCGCGATTCCCGAACCGCCGCCCGTCGAGGAGGACGAGTCCCGCTACTACCCCGAGGAAGCCTCTCCGGGCGGCTGCGCCTCGGGCGAGTGCCTCCCCGAGCCCGAGGCCCCGGCGGCGGAGCCCGAGCCCGAGCCACCTCCCCTGGCGGCCAGCGCGCCCCCCGTGGCGCGCAGCCGGGACAACCCCAACCTGCCCCTCATCGAACGGTGGCGCGCCGCCGTCGAGACGGTGAAGGGCAACTCGCTGCGCCATGGCACCGCGCTCGCGAACGGGCGCCTGCTGTCGATGAAGGCCGGCGAAATCATCCTCGGCTACATCCCCGCGGCGGGTCTGCACCGCATGACGGTGACCGCGGCCGCGGGCAAGTCCCTCATCGACAAGCTGCTCGCCGAGCACTTCGGCCGTCCGGTGAAGTTGACCTTCCAGGACATCGCCGCGGATGACTCCCGGGCGGGCCTCAGCATCGCCGAGCGCGACGCCCAGAGTCGGGCCAACTACGAGAAGAACACCGAGAGCAAGGTGCGCAACCATGCCTCGGTCCGCTCGGTGCTCATGCTGTTGGGTGGAGAAATCGAGCACATCCAGGTGTACGAGCCCGAGCGCCCCTCCGCCGCCTCCGTGGCCGACGCTCCAATCGAGGCACCGGACGACAGCGCCTGACAACGCGCGCGCGCAACGGTAGGGTGCGCGCCACACTCCACGCCCGAGCGGACGCACGACGCGCCCGCTCCCCCGAGCACCGAGGAAGCACATGCCTGGCGTCGACCTGAACTACTTCATCCGGCAGGCGAACAAGCTGACGGAGAAGATCGAAGAGCGGAAGCAGCAGCTGGCCGAGGAGACCGTCGAGGCCACGTCCGGCGAGGGCCGGGTGACGGTCGTCGCCAACGGCATCCAGGAGATTCGCAGCATCAAGATCGACAAGGGCGCCATCGACCCGAACGACCCGTCGATGCTCGAGGACCTCATCACCGCCGCGGTGAACGCCGCCCTGGCGGCCAGCCGTCAGCACATGCAGCGCGAGCTGGCCAAAATCTCCGGCGGCATCAAGATCCCCGGCGTTACCTGATACCGGATGACACCCGACCCGCTGAACCGCCTCGTCGCCCAGCTCGCGAAGCTGCCGGGCATCGGCGAGAAGACCGCCCAGCGCCTCGCGTTCCACATCCTGCGCTCCCCTGGCGAGTACGCGTCGGAGCTGTCGCAGGCCATCCGCGAGGTGAAGGAGAAGGTGCACCTGTGCGTGCGCTGCTTCTCCCTCACCGACACGGAGACGTGCGGGTTCTGCCGCGACTCGCGCCGTGACGAGCGGGTGCTGTGCGTGGTGGAGACGTTCGCGGACCTGATGGCGCTGGAGCGCACCCGCGAGTTCAAGGGGCGCTACCACGTCCTCCACGGCGTCCTGTCCCCGCTCGAGGGCGTGGGGCCCGAGCAGCTGCGCATCAAGGAGCTGCTCGAGCGCCTCAACGACAGCCGGGTGGAGGAGCTCATCCTCGCCACCAACCCGGACGTCGAGGGCGAGGCCACCGCGCTCTACCTGACGCGGCTGCTCAAGCCCATGGGGCTGCGGGTCACCCGCATCGCGCAGGGCCTGCCCATGGGCGGCGACCTGGAGTACGCCGACCAGGCCACGCTGGCCAAGGCGCTGTCCGCGCGCCGCGACCTCTGAGCCTCCCCGCTCCCGTGGCGCCTGACTTTTGGCGCCGCTCCGGCCCGCCTCGGCGCTACGGCGTCAGCCTCCACGTGAACGGCACCACGACGGTGACGGACTCGTCCCGGTGGGCCGGGAAGCGCAGCCGCTCCGCCTGCGCCTTCACGCACCGCCCCACCGCGTCCTCCGCGAGCGGCCCACGCACCGAGGCCCGCACCTTGCCCGAGGAAGCGATGTTCAGCTCCACCTGCACCGTGCCCTCGCTCGCCGGGAGGTCCCCCTTGTTCCGCTCGAAGCACGTGGAGATGCGGCCACGCCCGCGCCCCACGACACGCTCGATGTCGCCCACTCCCAGCGACACCGCCGCCTTGCGAGAGGAGGTGCCCTTCTTCACCTTCGACTCCACCGCGGTGTCGTCCTCCGAAGGGGCCGCCTCCGTCACCTTCGGCGTCTCCGGAGTCGAGGGCGCCTCGACCGGGGCCGGCGCGGCCTCGGGCTGTGCCTCCACCTTCGCCTCGCCCCCAGGGGCCCCCGGGGCTGCCTCGGTGGCGGAGTCGCTCGCGGGCGGAGGGGGCTCCACCTTGCGCGCGACCTCGGGCTGGACCCGCGCGGGCGGAGGGGCGACGACGGTCAGCTCCCCCTTCGTCCCCATGACGCTCCGGTAGCCGACAATCCCGACGCCGGCGAGCACCAAACCGCCCGCGAGTCCGACCACCAGCGAGCGCCAGCTCCTCGACGCCGGCGCGGCCACGACCTGCTGAGGCTGCGCGGCGGTGGGCAACGGCCCGTTCTCCGTCGCCGGCGTCTTCGGCACCGCCGGAAGCACGCCAGAGGACGACGCGGGAGAACGTGCTCCCCAGCCCTGCGCCGTGGCCGCTTCCGTTCCCGGCGAGGGCACCACGCCCCCCGACGCCGGGTCGACGACGCCGGTCGCCTGAGTCACCATGCCCAGCGAGGAGGAGAGCGAGGCCAACGTGGGGATGCGGGTGCGCTCGGCGAAGCGCTCCTCGCCGAAGTGGCTTCGCAGGAAGGCGCCCAGCTGGGGCGCGCCGCTGCCCGTCCCCGGGTGCTCGCGCAGGAAGGCCTCCAGCTCCTCGGCGAACTCCTCGGCCGTCGCGTGCCGCCCGTCCGGGAACGGCGACATCGCCTTGAGGATGACGGCCTCCAGCTCCACCGGCAGATCCGGCCGCAGCTCGCGGGGCCGCTTGAACTCGCCATGCAGGAGCGCGTTGAGCACCGCGAGGTCGTTCTCACGCGAGAAGGGCCGCACGTGGGTGAGCGCCTCGAACAGGCTGACGCCCAGGGCGAAGACGTCCGAGCGCCGGTCCACCTCCTCGCCCTTGGCCTGCTCCGGCGCCATGTACATGTACTTGCCCTTCACCACGCCGGTGCGCGTGTTGACGAGCCGTGACTCGGCCTTGGCGATGCCGAAGTCCAGCACCTTCACCTGCCCCTGGTACGTCAGGTACAGGTTCGACGGGGAGATGTCGCGGTGCACGATATGCAGCGGCTGCCCCATCTCGTTCGCGAACTCGTGCGCGTAGTGCAGCCCGCGCGCCGCGTCGATGAGCACCCGCAGCACCACCGTGAACGGCAGGTACTGCCGCCGCCGCCCCGCCAGGCGCAGCGTCGTGGAGAAGTCCTCGCCCGCGAGGTACTCCATGCAGATGTAGTAGCAGCCCTCCGTGAAGCCCAGCTCGTGGATCTGGACGATGTTGGGGTGCGCGAGCTTCGCCGCCAGCCGCGCCTCGTCCCGGAACATCTCCACGAAGTCTGGGATGTTCGACAGGTGCGGCAGCATCCGCTTGATGACGACGTTGCGCTCGAAGCCGTCGGTCCCCAGCAGCTTGGCGAGGAAGATCTCCGCCATGCCACCCTCGGCCAGCTTGCGCACCAGGACGTACTGTCCATAAGGGCGCATCAGCGGCGGTGGCGCTTCGTCGGGGCCGGGTGGGGTCGTCTGGGGGGGTGCCATCCTCAGGGCCCTCGCTGTTTCAGGGTGCGGACCGTATAGACCTCCGGGGCACCAGGACGAGTCATTCTAAACACCAGCAGCGGGGGCGCGCCCACCGGCTCCACCCAGGTATCGAACCGGTGCTTGCCGTCCAGCGGCACCGGACGTCCATTGATGGACAGCTGCGCGTCCACGGGCGCCACGCCCGTGGCCCTCACCTTCGCCGCGACCGGCAGCCCGTTGCGAGGCTGGGACAGCAGCAGCGTGGGGACCGAATTGTCGTACACCAACTCCAGCTTGTTCATCCGGCCGCCCTTCAGCTGCTCGCCCGCGCCGGACAGGGGCGTCACGGACCACAGGTAGCTTCCCTCGCCCAGCGCGCCCGCCTCCAGGGCCGCGCGGGTGTCCGTGACGGTGCGCTCGACGACGGGCTTCTCCAGCGCGCTCGCCCGGTACACCGCCACCCGGTAGCGCTCCGCCGCCTCCTCCGCCGCATACGTGAACGTCACCGACGGAGGCTTGTCTTGATAGAAGATGGTCGTCTTCTCCGGCCCCTCCGGCACCACGTTGCGCACGCGGTCCAGGTCACGGGCCAGGCGCTCCGGCGCGAACGTGGCGCTGCCCCGCGCCACCTCCCGGCCCTCCTTCGAGCGAACCCGCCAGTACAGCGCGCCTCGCGCGGGCGCGGGCACGTTGATGAAGGGGCGGAACACCGCGCCGAACAGCAGCGGCTGGGTGAAGCCCTCGTCCGACGCAACCTCCACCACCGCCTCGCCCTCGCCCTCCCAGGAGAACGCCACCTCGGGCATCCCCTGATGGAACACCTCCAGGCCCTCGCCCGGCCCGAGCACCAGCGGCACCGGCTCCAGCGCCTCCACCCGCGCGGCGCCGGACTCGCCCGACACCGTCGCGCGCTCCCCGGCCCGCAGGGCCTGCCTCGAATCGCCGCGCACCAGGGTGATGCGCCCCGTCTGCGCGTCCACGAGGTAGCCCGTCGCCGTGCGCCGCACCGCCAGCCGCGCCGCGTTGTCTCCCTCCAGCGTCAGCCCGGGCAGCACCACCCGGCTCTGGCGATCCGCCGCCAGCTGGACGCCCAGCCGTCCCTGGCGCAGCTCCAGCCGGGCCTCGTCCCGCTTGCCCCCCTGCCCCGCGCCCTCGACCACCAGCTCCCCGATGGGCCCCAGCGACAGCCGCGATGTCGAACCCGCCAGCGTCAGCTCCGCCGAGCCGCCCGGCTTCGTGCGCACCCCGTCCCCCGCCGCCAGCACCTCGCCCGCCGCGCGCACCGTGCGCCACCGCTTCGAGCCCCTGGCGAGCATCTCCACGCGCCCCACGCCCACCCGCACCGTCACCGGGATGGGCGCCAGCTCCACCACGCGCCCCGCCGACAGCAGCTCCACCTTCCCCGCCGACACCTCCACCGCGTCGCCCGTCTTGACGTTCATGGGCTCGCCGCCCTTCGCCATGAACTCGATGGCGCCCAGCTTCACCTCCACCCGGCCCGAATCCCCCGCCACCTCCACGCTCACCTCGCTGGGCTCGGAGCCCACGCGCGTGAGGCCGAAGGGCGTCTGCAGCGTCAGCGCCACCTTGCGTCCTCCCGCGGGCGCCTCCGTCCTCGCGGGCACGCGCGACAACACGATGCCGCGCTCCACCGTCAACACCACGCCCCCGGAGCCCTCGCCCAGGCCCACGCGCGCGGCGCCGCCCACCTCCACCGAGCGCCCGTCGGAGAAGCGCAGCGTCGCGGCGCCCTCCTTGCCCGTCTCGAGCGCGTCGCCCGAATACAGGGGGCCCTTCGTCGCGGGCACCTTCCGGCCGCCTCGCTCGAGCAGCACCTCGCCCCGCAGCTCGTCGAGCACCGCCAGCTGCGTCGCGGGCCCGGCGTCGGGCGCCCCCGCATCCAGCGAAGCGGGCGTGGCGGTGGACACGGGAGCAGCGGCCTCCTCGTCGCACCCCATGACGACGAGCAGGAGGACCCACAACCAACGACGCGTGTTGCTCACCGTTTCTGCCTCGGGAAGAGATCCACGTTGAAGATGGCCTGCTCGCCATCCTTGAGGGTGACGCGCTTGCTCTGCGACAGGAAGCCACGCGCGGAGATGGTGATGCGGTAGGTGCCGCCCTTCACGCGGAACGTGAAGGCGCCATTCGCGTCCGTCTTCGCCTTCACCTTCGCCTGGGGGATGAGGAGCGTGGCCGCCACGGGCCTGCCGCCGCGCGCGCTGCGCACCTGCCCCGTGAGCGTGGCCGGCATCCCCTTGCGGTCCAGCGCCAGCGGCACGGACAACGCCGTGTCCTGCCCCGCGACGACGATGGCCGCCTCCTCCGCGTCGCGGTACCCCGGCGACGTCGCCAGCACCGCCACCGGCCCGGGCGTCAGCTCCTTCACCCACGCCTGCCCCATCAGGTCCGTGCGGACCTGCACCGCCCCCACCGACAACCGCACCCCCGGCAGCGGAACGCCGTTCGACGCGTTCACCACCGTCACCTTCAGCCCTCCCGTCGCGGGCGGCACCTTGCGCGCGCGCACCGCCAGGGAGACACGCCCCCCGTCCTCCACGACGCCCTGCGCCTCGGTGGGCACATAGCCCGGCGCCTCGACCCTCGCGGACAGGGGCCCCGCGGCCAGCTCCGCCACCTCCACCACGCCCCGCGCGTCCGCCTCGAGCGGCGCCTGCTCCACGCCGTTGGCCACCAGCACCACCCGGGCCCCCGACAGTGGCGCGCCCGTCTGCGCGTCGACGAGGCTCAGCGACACCCCGCCCACCGGCGCCCGGGGAGGCGGCGGCGGAGGCTCGTAGGGCGCGGGGGCCACCTGCGGCGCGTCCTTCCAGGCCAGCTCCAGCGCCGCGCCCACCCGGCGCATCCGCTGCTCGGAGACCGCCCCGTCCGCCAACGTCACCGTGTCCTGCACGTGCTGGAAGTCCAACACCAGCGTGCCCGCCCAGCGCGCGCCCGCCGTCAACGGCACCAGCACCGCCCCGCCCACGGCGAACCCCTTCGCCTCCGCCTTCGCCCCCGCCGCGTCCTTCACGGACAGCGACACGGGCACCTCGCCCCGCGCCTCCAACGCCAGGCGCGAGAACACCGGCACGCGCAGGCTCGCCGACACCAGCGCCGCGTGCCGCACGCCGTAGGCGAACACCGGCGTCGACGACGCGCCGAACACGGGCAGCTGCGCGTACCCGTAGCCCGCCCCCAGCTCCGCGCGCACCGGCCCCAACAGCAAGCGCGTCCGGGGCCCCGCCGACGCCCGCAGCAGGCTGCCGCCGGTGATCCGCGTCGCCCCCTCCTTCAAATCGAAGCCCTCCCGCTGCACCCCCGCCCACGCTCCCAGCCACGACCCCACCCAGAACGTCCCCACCGCGCCCAGATCATTCGGCGTGAAGCCGTCGTAGGTGAGCCCCGGCCCTACATCCGCCTGTTCGCCACTGCGCAGCGCCACGCCGTAGCGAAGGCGCAACGAGGCCCGCTCCAGCACCTCCTCGGCCAGCACCGGCCGGGGGCAGAGCAGCACCAACAGGAATGGCACCAGACGCGCCAGGATGGGGGCGAGGAAGGTTGGGGGCGTCAAAGCCCGGCGGAGTATAGAGAAAGCCGCCTACGCCCCCAAACCGGCGTCCACAGGGGACCCAGGAAGCCCTCCGAGACGCTTGACGACGGCCCGGGGAGATGCCGCCTGCCCGCGCCGCGTGGGGACAGGCCGCGATCCGCCCTCCGGAGCGGATGGCTTCTTGCTGGAGTGGAAGGCGTTTGCTAAGCATCCTCACGGTCGGTAGCGCCTCGTCTAACCTCCGGGATTCACTCCAGAAACAACGGAGTGCCGCCGTGAGCGGGGCGAGCGAACGCTGAGGAGCGCATACGCCCATGGGCACGCAACTGGTGATGTACGAAGAGGAGTTCACCAAGATCAACGCCGTTTGCGACCGGCTCACCAAGGACGCGAACGCGAAGGTGGTCTTCCTCGTCGACAAGAACGGGCAGCTCATCTCCTCCGCGGGCCAGACGCAGAACATCGACACCACCTCGCTCGCCTCGCTGACGGCCGGCAACGTGGCCGCGATGGGGGGCCTGGCGAAGTTGATCGGAGAGAACGAGTTCCCCAACCAGTTCCACGAAGGGGCCAAGGACTCGCTCTACATGACCATTGTCGGCAGCCGGGTCGTGCTGGTCGTCATCTTCGACAACCGCACCAGCCTCGGCCTCGTCCGCCTTCGCATCAAGAAGGCCAGCGACGAGCTCACGAAGATCTTCGAGAGTCTGGTGAAGAAGACGGACAGCCCGGGTGCCGGGTCGCCCTTCGCCGAGATCTCCGACGACGATATCGACAACCTCTTCAGCGAGTAACCCGGGAAGCCATGTCCTTCATCAACTACTCATCCCGCGAAATCAACTGCAAGATTGTCTATTACGGGCCGGGACTCTGCGGGAAGACGACCAACCTCCAGTACATCTACAACAAGACGGCGGCGGAGACGAAGGGCAAGCTCATCTCGCTCTCCACGGAGACCGACCGCACGCTCTTCTTCGACTTCCTGCCGCTGTCGCTCGGAGAGATCCGCGGCTTCAAGACGCGCTTCCACCTCTACACGGTGCCCGGCCAGGTGTTCTACGACGCCAGCCGCAAGCTCATCCTCAAGGGTGTCGACGGCGTCGTCTTCGTGGCCGACAGTCAGATCGAGCGCATGGAGGCGAACATGGAGTCCATCGAGAACCTCCGTGTGAACCTCGCCGAGCAGGGCTACGACCTGAACAAGATTCCGTACGTCATCCAGTACAACAAGCGGGACCTGCCCAACGCGGTGACGGTCGAGGAGATGCGCAAGGCCCTCAACCCGCGCAACATCCCCGAGTATCAGGCGGTGGCGCCCACCGGCGTGGGCGTGTTCGACACGCTCAAGGCCGTGGCGAAGCTGGTGCTCACCGAGCTCAAGAAGGGTGGCTGACGCGGCATCCGGGCAGGCGGGCACTCCCACACCGAGGGTCGGAAGACGCCCCTCGGTGAAGGGTGTTACAACCTGCTTCCGACGGACCAGGCCGTCCGCCTCCTGAGGTTGCCCCGTGCGAGTCGCAGCCGCCACCCTCCGCTTCCTCGCGCTGACCAGCGCCGCCCTCTGCGCGGTGGCGCACGCGCAAGAGCCCGCCAAGGCCTCCGCGGCGCCCGCCCCCGTTTCGGCCGCTCCGGCCTCCACCTCGAGCACCGCCGACGAGGCGTTCAACACCCGCGTGAAGACGCTGGAGGAGAACGTCGTCGACCTGAAGGAGCGCATCTACCGCTCCAAGGCGCGGCTGCTGCTGCTCCAGGAGACGGTGCTCGGCGGCGACGTCACCACTGGCGCCCGCGCGCTCATCGTCCACAGGAACGAGATGGGCGGCTCCTTCGTGCTGGAGTCGGTGACGTACGCGCTGGACGGCGCGCCCATCTTCACGCAGCTCGACCTGCAGGGAGAGCTGGCCAGGCGCGAGCAGTTCGAGGTCTTCAACGGCCGCATCGTCCCGGGGCAACACCAGCTCGCGGTGCGGCTGGTGTATCGCGGCAACGGCTCCGGCGTGTTCAGCTACATCGAGGGCTACAAGTTCAAGGTGCAATCCAGCTACACCTTCAACGCGGAGCCCGGGAAGGTGTCCACCGTGCAGGTGGTGGGCTACGAGCAGGGCGGCATCACCACGGACATGAAGGACCGGCCCGCGGTGCGCTACGACATCGAGCTGTCGCGCGAGTCGGCCCCTCGCATCGACCCCGAGGCGGCGCCGGACAGCCAGGCCACCATTCCCCCTGAAGCGCGGTAGAGGCCCGCCGGTGAGTCCGTCGCTTCGCGCCCTCGCCCTCACCCTGGCCCTCTCTGGCGCCTCCCCCGCCCTCGCGGAGGACCCGGCGCCCGTCGCGCCTCCCCCGCCGTCGCCCCAGCAGCTCGAGCAGGAGCTCGCCGCCGTGGAGGCGAAGCTCGGCGTGGCCGAGGCGACGCTCGTCGACGTCGAGCGCTCGTACAGCCAGCGCCCCGAACGGGACGACGAGGACGCGCGCGCGCGCCGCTACTCCGACGCGGAGATCCAATACCTCCTGGGCAACTGGGGCGCGGCGTCGACGCTCCTCTACGACCTGGTGAGCGACCCGCCGTTCGTGAAACATCCGCGCTACGCGGACGCGCTCTACTTCCTGGCGGACGCGCTGTTCCAGCAGCGCAACTACATCGGCGCGCGGCTGTACCTGCGCGAGCTGCTCGCCCTGCCCGCCGCCACGCCCCGCCACCGGGACGCGCTGTCGCGCTACCTGGTCATCTCGGGGAAGCTGAACCAGTTCGACGGCATCGAGCGCTACCTGGAGCAGGCCCGCGCGCTGTCGGGCGGCGCGTTCCCGCCGGAGGTCCAGTACACCTACGCGAAGTGGCTCTTCCGGCGCACGGACCTGGCGCCCTCGGAGCGCATCCTCCATGCGCGCGCCGCCTTCACGCCCCTGGCCCAACAGCCCGACGGGCCCTACCGGCTCCAGGCCGCGTACCACCTGGGCGTGCTGTCGATGCAGGCCGGGGAGATGCCGCTCGCGCTCTTCCAGTTCCAGCAGCTCGTCGCGCCGCCCGCGTCCTCGGACGACGGAGCCGCCACGCCGCCGCCCTCCGCCGCGCGCGCGGTCGAGGCGCGTCGCATCCGGGAGCTGTCGCTGATGGCGCTGGGTCGCCTGTCGTACGAGACGGGCC
Organism: Myxococcus stipitatus; assembly: GCF_021412625.1. The sequence goes on from NZ_JAKCFI010000020.1 coordinate 41,182, forward strand.
GCTACGACGAGGCGCTCGACTGGTACGGCCAGGTGCCACAGGAGAGCGAATCCTTCCCGGAGTCGCTCTACGAGATTGCCTGGACGCAGGTGCGCAAGGGCGCCTACCAGGAGGCGAAGAACGCCATCGACATCCTGTTGATGGTGTCTCCGGACTCGCAGCTCGCGCCGCAGGCCCGGCTGCTCCAGGGCAACCTGCTCCAGCGGCTCAAGAAGTACGACGAGGCCATCGCCACGTACAACGAGGTCATCGGCACCTTCCGGCCGGAGCGGGAGAAGGTGGACGCGCTGCTGCGTTCGAAGCCGGAGGCGTCCGCGTACTTCGACCGGCTCCTGGGCCGAGCGGACGACGTCCCCGACGTGCGGACCCTGCTGCCTCCGCTGGCGCGCAGGTACGCGGCGGCGCGGCGCGAGGTCGTCGACGCGCAGAAGCTGGTGGCCGACATCGACCACGGGCGCGAGGGCACGAGCGAGGCGCGAGAGCTGGCGGACCGCATCCTCCGCGCGCTGGACGCCCGGGGCCTGGAGACCTTCCCGGAGCTGCAGGAGGGCCTCACCCGCGCGGACGCGGTGGAGACGGCGCTCATCCGCGCCGAGGAGGACCGGCTGCGCGTCGAGGAGCTGGCGCTGACCCAGGTGCTCAGCCAGGGCGAGAAGGACTTCCTCCGGCACCTACGCCAGCAGCGTGAGTCGCTGCGCGAGCGCTTCCTCTCGCTGCCCACCACCCCCCAGGCCCTGCAGGAGCGGCTGGCGCGGATGCACGCGCGCGTGGACCGGCTGGACCGCGAGGCCTTCCGCCTGGGCACGGAGATTCAAGGCCTGCAGGCCATCGCCGCGTCGGTGCGCAAGTGGGTGGACGACACCCGCCTGCTGCGCCACACGCCCCCGGACGAGGAGCAGGAGTACCTCGTCCAGCTGCAGGCCGAGGTGCAGACGCTGACCGACCTGAAGGTGGAGCTGGACCGCACCCGCGCGCGACTGGCGGACGAGCGTCACAGCGCCGCCAACACGCTCGCCGGCGAGCAGGCGCTGAGGGGCCAGTACGCGGAGGCGCTGAAGGCCGAGCACGCCGTGCTCGCCGACGCCGAGGGCCGCCAGGTCTCGGACGCCGCGCAGCTGGTGGCGCGCGCCCATGCCCTCCAGGCGCGGGGCGACGCGCTGAAGGCCCGGGTCTCCGACGCGCGCGACGGCCTGCGGACCCGGGTGGCGACGCGCGGTCGGCTCATCCGGGAGAAGGTGCTCGCGGAGCAGCGGCTGCTGGAGCGCTACGACGCGGACGTTCGCACCGCCTCCGCCGACGCGCGGCTGTTGGTGGGCCGCATCGCCCAGGACAGCGTGCGCCACGTGCGCGACCAGTTCTACGACCTGGTGCTGAAGGCGGACGTGGGCGTGGTGGACGTGGCCTTCACGCAGAAGCAGGACAAGACGCAGGCCATCCAGAACGTGTCGTCGCAGAAGGCGGACGCCCTGCGCGCGCTGGACGCGGACTTCCGCGACGTCCTCTCGGAGGAGGGCCGCTGATGCGCCGCCTCCTCGCCGTGCTCCTCTGCGTGGCCTCGCTGCCCGCCGCCGCCCAGGCGACGGACGCCGCGCCCACGGCCCCTTCTCCCCAAGCCGAGGGCACCGACGACGCGAAGCCTCGCGGACGCGGCTATCTGGAGGGCCTGGGCCGCTCACCCGAGGAGGAGGAGCTGCTCCAGGACGTCAGCCGGGCGCTGAAGACGTACGAGGAGGAGTCGCGGGAGTACAGCCGCGAGGTGCAGCTGCTCATGGAGCACAAGTACGAGCAGAAGCGCGACTCGCTGTCGTCCGCGTACGAGAAGGTCATCCGGGACCTGGAGGCCCAGGAGCGCAAGCAGCGGGTGGAGGCCATCGTCCGCTTCGAGGAGTTCCTGCGCCGCTACCCCAGCGAGCCGCGCTACACGCCGGACGTGATGTTCCGCCTGGCGGAGCTGTACTACGAGCGCTCCCAGGACGAGCACCAGCTGGCGATGAAGGACTATCGCGACCGGCTGGACGCGCACGACAAGAACCCGGACTCGGCCTTTCCCGTCGAGCCGCGCAAGGACTACTCGGACTCCATCGCGCTCTACCGCCGGCTCTTGAAGGACTACCCCGACTACCGGCTCAACGACGGCGCCATGTACCTGCTGGGCTACTGTCTGGAGGAGCAGGAGCAGGTCGACGAGAGCTTCATCGCCTACCAGCAGCTCATCGGGAAGTACCCACGCAGCCGCTTCGCCACCGAGGCCTGGGTGCGCATCGGCGAGTACTGGTTCGAGAACTACTCCAACCCCAAGGCGCTGCCCCAGGCCGCGCAGGCCTTCGAGGCGGCCTCGCGCGACACGCTCCACCCGCTCTACGACAAGGCGCTCTACAAGCTCGGGTGGACGTACTACCGCATGGACCGCTTCGACGAGGCGGTGGGCGCCTTCCTCACGCTGGTGGACTTCTACGAGGCCCAGCGCGTGGCCCGGGGCGAGGAGGAAGCGGGCGGCGACCTGCGCACCGAGGCGCTCCAGTACGTGGCCATCTCGCTCGCCGACGAGAGCTGGGGCGGCATCGCCCGCGCCCAGTCGCTCTTCGCCCAGCGCGGGGCGCGCCCCTACGAAGCGGACGTCTACCGGCGCCTGGGCGACGTGTACTTCGACCAGGCCAACAACACCGCCGCCGTGGAGGCCTACCGGCTGGTCCTCCAGAAGGACCCGCTCTCCCCCGACGCGCCCCGGGTGCAGCAGCGCATCGCCCAGGCCTTCGAGCGAGACCGCAAGCTGATGGACTCCTTCGTCGAGTCCGAGAAGCTCGCCGCCCTCTACCAGCCGGGCACCGCCTGGTACGAGAAGAACAAGGGTGACCCGGACGCGCTCTCCCAGGCCAACGCGCTGGTGGAGAAGAGCCTCTACGGCAGCGCCACCTTCCATCACCAGCAGGCCCTGGTGTTCAAGAAGGAGGGCAAGTTCGAGCAGGCCAACGTCGCCTTCGCCACCGCCGCGCGCGCCTACGGCACGTACCTGGAGCGCTTCCCGCGCAGCAAGAGCGCGGGCGAGATGCGCTTCTACCATGCGGAGTGCCTCTACTTCTCCTTCCAGTTCGCCGAGGCGGCCCGGGGCTACGAGGAGGTGCGCGACACGGGCGTGAGCGCGAAGCACCGCGACGACGCGGCGCACAGCGCGGTGCTCGCGTGGCAGCAGCAGCTCGCGCTCGACATCCAGAAGGGCGCCGCGCCGGACCTCAAGCCGCTGCGCTCCTCGAAGCGCCCCGAGGGCGCCCCGCCCCGCCCCGTGCCGCTCACGGCCACCGAGCAGAAGCTGGTGTCCGCGTCGGACCGGTACGTGGCCCTGCTGTCGAAGGACCCGAAGGCGCCCGGCATCGCCTACAAGGCCGCGGAGCTGTACTACGCGCACGACGACCTGCCCGAGGCGCGAGCGCGCTTCGAGCGCATCATCCAGACCTGGCCCAAAAGCGAGGTGGCCCGCTACGCCACCAACCTCACCGTCGAGACGTTCCTCGTCGACAAGGACTGGCGCAGCGTCGAGGAGGTCAGCGCGCGGCTGGCCGCCAACTCGCAGGTCATCGAGCCGTCGAGCGAGCTGCACCAGCAGCTCATGCGCTTCAAGCTGGCGGGCCGCTTCAAGCTGGCCGACCAGCTCATGGCCGAGGGCAAGTACGACGAGGCGGCGCGCAAGTACATCCAGCTCGTGGACGAGGCCCCGCGTCACGAGTTCGCGGACAAGGCGCTCAACAACGCGGCCGTCGCCCACGAGAACACGCGCCGCTTCGACTCCGCGCTCAAGCTGTATGAGCGCATCTTCCGCGAGTACCCCAAGTCGCCCCTGGCGGACGCGGCCCTGTTCCGAGTGGCGGTGAACGCGGAGAAGTCCTACGACTTCGACAAGGCCGTCACCAACTACCAGAAGCTGGTGAAGGACTACCCGGCCTCGAAGGATCGGGAGGCGGCGCTCTTCAACACGGCGCGGCTGCTGGAGGGCCAGCAGCGGTACGCGGAGGCCGCCTCGGCGTACATGCGCTACGCGGAGCTGTTCCCCGGCGCGGAGGATGCGCCGAAGAACCAGTACCACGCGGCCCTCCTGCTGGAGAAACAGGGCGACCCGCGTGGTGAGGTGCGAGCGCTCCAGGACTTCGTGCGCAAGTACGCCAACAAGCCCAGCCAGTTGGAGCGCGTGCTGGACGCGCACCGCCGCATGGGTGACGCGCACCAGAAGCTGGGCAACGAGAAGGAGGCCACGCGGGCCTACACGCAGGCCGCGACGGAGTTCGACCGACGCAAGCTCAAGCCGGACACGCACCCCCTGGCGGCGAACGCGGCGGCGTATGGGCGCTTCCAGTTGGCCGAGGCGGAGCTGCGCAGGTTCGACAAGCTGAAGATTGGGGGCTGGGGTCCCGCGCTGGTGCGCAGCTTCGCGGCGAAGCGCGCGGCGGTGAAGACGGTGAAGGACGCCTACGCGCGCGTCTATCCGTACAAGCAGCTCGAGTGGTCGCTCGCGGCGGCCTACCGCTCCGGGTACGCGCTGGAGCGCTTCGCGAACACCATCATCGAGACACCGGTGCCGCCCGACGTGAAGCGCCTGGGCGAGGACGCGGTGGTGACGTACCAGGACCTGCTCGCGCAGAACACGGCGGAGCTGGAGGACGCGGCGGTGGAGAGCTACGCCATCGCCCTGGCCGAGGCGCGCAAGAACCGCGTCTCCAACGAGTGGACCCGCCGCACGCTGGAGGCCCTCAACCGCTTCCGTCCCAAGGAGTACCCGGTGCTCAAGGAGCCCAAGCAGGCGCTCGCCGCCGAGGGCCTCTACCCGGATGGCCTCGTGGGCCCCCCGAGCGCCCCGCCCTCCCCCGCCCAGCGCGACGAGAAGCGCCTCTCGGGAGGAGACAAGCCGTGAGCCGCGCACCGCGAACCCCGGGTATCACCGCCTCCGAAGCGGGGACGCCGCGCTCCTCCACGAGCGGCTCACCGCGAATGGCCTCGGGTGTCATCACCACCGAGGCGGGGATGCCGCTCTCCGCCATGAGTGACTCACCGCGAACGGCCTCGGGTGTCATCACCACCGAGGCGGGGATGCCGCTCTCCGCCATGAGTGAATCACCGCGAGCCTCGGTCATCACGGCGCGCCACGGCGGCACGAACGTCCACGGTGCCGGCATCTCACCGCGAGGCCCTGCCCTCGCCGCCACGCTGACGCCGAAGCCACTCACGCCCAGGGGCCGCGCCACGCAGGCCTCCGGCCTCGCCGCCGCGCTGCTCTGGCTGTCCGCCTGCGCCTCCGCGCCGCAGCCTCGCGCGGACACTCCGGTGGCCCTCCCGACCGACGCCGTCGCGACCAAGGCCGAACCGCCCCCACCTCCCCCTCCCCCCCGGAGCGCGAACGAGGACTTCGCGCACGCGGTGGAGATTGCCCGCGCGGGTGAGCTGGCCACGGCGGAGACCGCGCTGCGCGCCCTGGTCGATGCGCACCCCTCGCTCGACGCCGCGTGGACCAACCTGGGCATCGTCCAGGAGCGACAGGGCCGGCACGCGGAGGCCGAGCGCTCATACCGTCAGGCCCTGACGCTCGCGCCGGAGCAGGCGGCGGCCTGGGACTGTCTGGCGCGGTTGTATGGCCGGACGAATCGCGCCGCCGCCCTCGAGGCGGAGCTGCGCGGCGTGCTCGACGCGAAGCCGGACGCGGTGACGCCGCGCACGGCGCTCGCCTTGACGCTCCTCCAGCAGAAGAAGCTGGATGCCGCCGCCACCGAGGCCAAGCGGGCCCTCGGGACCGACGAGCACCACGTGCGCGCCATGCAGGTCCTCGCGCAGGTGTACTACCGCGAGGGCAAACACGAGCTGGCGCGCATGGTGCTGGAGAACGCGCGCGACATCGCCCCCGACGACGCGGCCACGCACAACGCGCTCGGCCTCGTCTATGTCGCGCTGGACGCGAGGCCCCAGGCCCTCGAGGAACTCAAGCGGGCCACCACGCTGCGCCCCGACTTCGCCGAGGCCCGAAACAACTTCGGCGCGCTGCTCAACGAGGCGCAGGACTACCCCGCCGCCGTCACGGAGCTGGAGGCCGCGGTGCGCGCCGCGCCGGACTTCGCCGACGCGCGCCTCAACCTGGGCAACGCCTACCGCGGCATCGGCGACTTCGCCCGCGCCAAGGCGGAGTACGAACAGGTGCTCACGCTGCGCCCGGCCTCCGCCGACCCACTCTTCAACCTGGCCATCCTCTACCTCGACGTGGAGCCGCCGGGGCTGGACCCCATCGAGCGATACAAGACGGCCATCGCCTTCTTCGAGCAGTACGAGGGCAAGGGCGGCCGCGACGAGCGCATCCCCCAGTACGTGAAGGACGCGCGCAAGAGCATCGACCGCGAGGAGCGCCGCCGCGAGCGCGAGCGGAAGGACCAGCTGCGCAAGGCCGCCGAACAGCAGAAGGCCGAGCAGGAACAGGCGAAACAGCCCCCCGACACCGCCAGGCCCCCCACGACCACCCCGCCCCCGGACGCGGCGCCCTCCGAGTCCACGGGAACCACGCCCCGGGTCCCGGCGTCCCAGCCCCAGGCCCCCGGCCCCGACGCCCCACCAGCCCCCTCGCCCGCCGGGTCGGGTAAGCTGGACGGCGCTCCGAACTGAACCGTCACCATGCGCTCCGCCCTCGCCCTCCTCGTGCTGCTCGCCGCCGCGCCCTCGCTCGCGCAGGACGCGAAGCCGTCCACGCCGGCGCCCCAGGCCACGGCCCCCCGGGGCGAGCCCGCGAAGAAGCCCGCGCCGCGCAAGGTCATCCGCCTGGACGCGCTCACCGTCGAGGGCCGCATCCAGAAGCCCCAGGCCTTCTACATCCTCCCCCGCTCCAACCTGAGCTTCGACGACCTCAACCGCGCGGAGAGCTTCGTGCCCAAGGTCGAGCAGAGCGTCGAACAGGAACCGTTCTAGCCCCATGGCAGCCCCTCCGCAGAACAAGCTGCTCCGCGTCGGCCTCATCCAGGACGGCCAGATCATCGAGGAGCGCCACGTCCGCCGTGACACCGTCACCATCGGTCACGACGCGCGCAACACCTTCGTCCTGCCCGCCGCCGAAGACCGGCCGGCGCGCTTCGGCGTCTTCGAATTCCAGGGCCATCAGTTCCAGCTCGTCATCAACGAGTCCATGCGGGGCCGCGTCAACCTCGGCTCCTCCGACGTGGACTTCGACGCCCTGCGCGCCCAGGGCCTCGCCTCGCGCCGGGGCGAGCTGTTCGTCCTGCCGCTCCAGGAGAGCGCCCGCGGCAAGGTGGAGCTGGGCGACGCCACCCTCTTCTTTCAGTTCGTCGCGCCGCCCGCCGAGGAAGCCCGGCCGCTGCTGCCCTCGGACATCCGCGTCAGCCGCTGGAAGACGATGGACCGCGTCTTCTTCGGCATCCTCGCGGCCTCGCTCCTGCTGCACTTCTCCGGCGCCGCCCTCATCATCTCCGCCGAGGCCCCCAAGGAGCAGGAGCTGGCGTTGGATCAGCTCGACGACCGCTTCGTGCGCGCCATCATCCCCCAGCGCCCGGCCGAGCCCGCCAGGCCCATCACCGCCGGCCCCGCCGAGGCCCCCAAGGAGGAAGCCAAGGCCCCGGAGCCGAAGGAAGGCGACGACAAGCCCACCTCGGACAAGCCCGCGGGCGCCGCCGCCGCCGAGCGCCACGCGGAGATGGTGAAGAAGGTCTCCGGCAAGGGCCTCCTGAAGATGCTCGGCTCGAAGAGCGACGGCGCGGGCGGCGCCTTCCAGGACGTGCTGGGCGGCGCCAGCGGCGGCAACGACATCGCGGCGGCGCTCCAGGGCGCCGGCGGCGTGGGCGTGGCCAACGAGGTCACCACGGCCAAGGGCACCGGCCCCCGGGGCGGCGGCACCGGCTCCGTGACGGGCATCGGCGAGTTGGGGACGCAGGGCGGCGGCAAGGTCGACCTGGGCAGCAAGAAGGAGGTCGAGGTCAAGGGCCGGGTGCAGGACGCGGCCCCGGAGGTGGACAGCTCCGAGGTCGACCGCGACGCGCTCGCCCGCTACGTGCGCGCGCGCAAGGGCGCCATCCAGAGCTGCTACGAGAAGGAGCTCAAGCGCAACCCCAACCTCAAGGGCAAGGTGGTGGTGCGCTTCTCCATCACCCCCACCGGCCGGGTGGGTGAGTTCGACATCGACGAGAACACGCTGGGCAGCGAGTCCGTCGCCAGCTGCATCCGCGCCGTCATCCGGGCCTGGGTGTTTCCCTTCAAACCCGACGCCGACGCCACCGTGTCCTACCCCTTCGTCTTCTCGCCGACGGGGTAGGCTCGGGCCGTCGGCCCCGCCGGGGGGCTCGCGGGAGGACCATGGAGAAGCTGGCCGTCATCACCGCGTCACCGCTGTTCGAGATGCTCTCCGCCTCGGAGCTGGCGCGGCTGGCGGAGCTGGCCCGCGTCCACCACTGCGTCGAGGGCGAAGTCGTCTTCGAGGAGGGCGACTTCGGCGACAGCCTCTTCCTCATCGTCGAGGGCCAGGTGGAGGTGGTGCGCAGGCTGCCCGGCGGCGCCCTCAGCCCCCTGGCCGTCCTGTCCGCCCCCGAGTTCTTCGGGGAGATGGGCCTCATCGACAAGGACGACCGCTCCGCCACCGTGCGCGCCCGAACCGCCGCCGCCCTGCTCCAGCTCACCGGCCAGGACCTGCGCGACTTCCGCCGCGCCCACCCGGACGGCTTCACCTTCATCGTCGTCAACATCGCCCGGAGCCTGTCCGCCCGCCTTCGCGAGGCCAATGCCCGGCTCTCCAGTAACCACTGAATAATAGGGGGCTTGTCGCGTTGACACCCCTCCCCCCTCCTTCTACGCTTTGAGTCAATGCGATGGGCCGGGAAAGCCGTGAGGCGTATGCACACCGTCGGGATGTTCGCCCTGGTGGTCGCCGCGAAGGTCGCCCTCGCGCAGGCTCCGGCGCCCGCGCCAGCGCCGCCTCGCGCGCCCGCGGCCGCCGCGCCCCTGGAGAAGGCCAGCGAGGTGCCGGATCCGCAGAAGCTCGAGCGCAGCAACCAGGCGCTGGGGACCATGCGTGAGGTGCTCCGTCAGGTGCTGGGCAAGGTGGAGGAGGCCCGGCGCACCAAGGACGTGGTGAAGCTCAACTGCGCCAACGAGAAGCTCACGCAGATCAAGGGCCTGTTGCGCATCTCCGAGCAGGCGGACGTCTCGCTCCAGGAGGCCATCACCCGGCGCGAGGTCTCCTCCAGCGAACACGAATTCACCAAGGTGATGATCGCCCGGCAGAAGGTGGGCCAGCTGCGCTCGGAGGCCGAGGAGTGTATCGGCCAGCTCGCCTTCCGCACGGATGAGAACCTCTTCGTGGAGGTCGAGGAGCCGGAGAACCTGCCGGGGGGAGACCCCACCCGGCCTCCGCCTCCCACGGACGTCATCGTCCGGCCGCCCGCCGCCAGCCCCATCGAGTAGCCCGCGTGTGCCCTCCGGCCCATCGGGCGAGTCTCCGAGTCGCACCGAACATTTCTTCAGCCCCCGAAAACTCGCGTGTTATGACGCCCGGGGCTGCCCGCGGGAAAGGTAGGAGTGGGCCCCCCTTCGTCCGGGGAAGCCGCTACGAGCCATGACGCCGAGAGGGACATTCTGGGGGATGGGGTGCGCGCTGGCGCTGATGGCGCTCGGCGGCGAAGCCTCGGCCCAGGGCGCCCTCGCGGCGCCAGCCACCGGCGGCAACGGCTTCAAGGTCGGCAACGGACGGCTGCACCCGTACTTCGAGCTGGAAACGCGCCTGGACAGCGGCGTGGGCTACTTCGGCCTGGAGGGCGCGCAGCAGCAGCCGGACGGCAGCGCGCCGGACCTGTCGGGTGAGCTGGCCATGCACTTCCGGCCAGGCTTCCGGCTGGACATCCCGTCGCCCCGGCTGGCCTTCAATCTGAACGCCAACCTGGACTACGTGCTCTACACGGAGCTGATGACCCCGGGCTCCGACAAGGCGTCGCACCTGGAGGGCGCGGCGGACCTGCTGGCGCGCATCAACCCGGAGGCGCCGCTGTCGCTGGAGCTGTCGGACCAGTTCGCGCGCTCGGACCGCACGCGCTCGGCGGCGGTGGGCGCGGGCGTGCTCAGCCTCTACAACGAGGCGCGGGCGCGGATGCCGTGGCGGCCCGGTGGCGGCGCGGTGGAGCTGACGCCGGGCGTGGCCTACGCGGTGGAGCTCTTCCAGGAGCTGGGCGCGGCCCAGCCGGTGGGCTGCGTCGACGACGTGTGCGAGGCCCTGGCCGCGGACCGCTTCGACTACGGCAACCTGCACGTGGGGCTGGAGGGCCGCTGGCGCTTCCTGCCCAAGACGGCGCTGGTGGTGGACACCGGCGTGGACGTTCGCAGCTACTTCAACGACGGCGGTCCAGACGCCACGCTGCTGCGCGCCATGGTGGGCGTGGCGGGCCTCATCTCCCCCAAGGTGGCGGTGACGGCGAAGGCGGGCTGGGGCCACAACTTCGGCGACACCGGGGGCGGCACGCTCATCGCGCAGCTGGAGGGCACGTACATGTACAGCCCCATGCTGACGCTCAAGGGCGGCTACCTGCGCCGGCTGGAGCCGGTGGCGGCATACGGCCTGTTCCGCGACGACCGCGGCTACGCCGAGGCGCGCGCGCTGTGGGGTGGCAAGCTGACGGTGAAGCTCGCGGGCGCGGTGGACTTCCTGAGCTTCGCGGGGACGCGCTCGGACACGGTGGTGACGGTGGACGCGGGCCCCGAGTACCAGTTCCGTCCCTGGCTCACCGGCTCGGCCGGCTACATGCTGAGCACGCGTTCCTCGTCGGTGGACGGCGGTGGCCTCAACTACACGCGTCACGAGGGGTATGCTCGCCTCGCCGTGACGTACTGAGCCCGCCGTCGTGCCGGGCCCCTTCCCCGAGCCCGCTCCCCGGATGAGAACCTCCCGCCTCCTGTGCCTGGTCGCCCTGTCGGGCGCGTTGAGCGCGTGCTTCGGCTCCGCGCAGCGTCCCCCGCCCCCCTCCCCCACCCCGGCCTCCGAGGCCGGCGAAGCGCACTCGGGCGGCGGCACCCTGGGCCCCGGCGACGTGGTGGAGGTGCGCGTCTTCCAGGAGCCCGAGCACTCCGGCACCTGGCGCCTGTCCCCCGAGGGCACCATCGACTATCCGCTGTGCGGCAAGGTGCCGCTGCGGGGCAAGACGCCCAGCACCGCCGCGGACGCGCTGCGCGACTGCCTGGGGCGCTACGTGCGCCGGCCCGAGGTGTCGGTGCTCATCCGCGAGTACAACTCGCAGAAGATCTTCGTCTTCGGCGAGGTGCAGAAGCCGGGCACCTTCCCGGTGGACGGGGAGATGTCCATCGTCCAGGCGATTACGCTCGCGGGCGGCTTCACCAAGGTGGCGGCGAAGAACAACACGCTGGTGACGCGCGTGGTGAACGGGCAGGAGCGCAAGATTCGCGTGCCCGTGGAGGACATCGGCGTGGGGCGGGAGAAGAACTTCATGCTCCAGCCCGGCGACATCGTCTTCGTGCCGGAGAGCTTCTTCTAGGCCCCCACGGGCCTCGCGCGTCACTCCCGCGAGGCCCGCGCGGACGGGCCGCCTACTGCAGGTCGCAGCCGGGGATGCAGTCGTTCACGTTGATGAGCGTGCGCGTGTACGTCAGGTTCGACTGACAACCGGCATACAACGTCGCGGGCTGGGCCTGGATGCGCGAGGCGCCGCACCGCACGACACAGGCCCGGATGTTCTCGTACCAGTAGACCAGGTCGTTGTTCGGGCAGTTGGGCGGAATGCCGATGCCCTGCTCCGTGCTCGCCACCTCGTCCGTCTCCGGCAGGGGGGCCTCGGACTCGGCGCCACCGCAGGCCGTCAGGAACAGGCTGGACATCGCAACCAGGGACACCGCGAAACGCTTGGCGCTCATGTGGACTCCTTCGAGAGGGAGGAAAGGCTGAATCATGCATCACCCTGCTCTCCCAGCGAAGCCAGCCCAGTGAGAAGTCTCACATTTCCGTCACGACGGATTTTGAAGGAACGGCAACCCGTGACGCACTCAGGCGCGCGGCGTCCAGCCCATCGCGTCGATGAAATGTTTCGCCTCGGAGAGGAGCGTGGGGGCGAGCGCGGGCGCGGAGGCGATGACGTCGCCACGCAGGACGCTGAAGGGCGCGCCGGTGACGTGGCGGACGACGCCACCGGCCTCTTCCACCAGCAGGGAGCCCGCGGCGATGTCCCAGGGCTTGAGGCCGAACTCGAAGAAGCCGTCGAAGCGGCCGGCGGCGACGTACGCCAGGTCCATGGCGGCGCTGCCGGTGCGGCGCATGCCCTGGGCGCGCAGGACGAAGCGGGTGAACAGGCCGACGGGGCCCTCGGGGCGCTCGCGCACGTCGTAGGGGAAGCCGGTGCACAGGAGCGCCGCGTCCAGCGAGGCCACGGCGCTGGCGCGCAGCGGGCGGCCGTTGAGGGTGGCGCCCTCCCCTCGCGCGGCGGAGAACAGCTCGTCGAGCATCGGGTCGTAGACGGCGCCGGCGACGACGCCGTGGGGGCCCTCCACGGCGACGCTGACGCAGAAGTGGGGCACGCGGTGGGCGTAGTTGGTGGTGCCGTCGAGCGGGTCCACCAGCCAGCGCCAGCCGTCCGAGCCTGCGCTGGCGCCGCTCTCCTCCGCGAGGATGGCGTGGGTGGGGTGGCGTGCGCGGAGGAAGGCGAGCAGCGCTTCTTCGGACGCGCGGTCCGCGTCGGTGACCAGGTCGATGCCGCCCTTGAGCTCGATGGTGCGCTCGCCCAGGAAGCGCTCGGAGAGGATGCGTCCGGCGAGGCGGGCGCCCTCCTCCGCGGTGCGGCGCAGGGCGGCGGGCGTCTCGGGGGCAGCGGGGGCCATTCGCGTCTCCTCGGCTAGGGGGCGGGCTCGGCCAGCAGGCTCTCGATTTCCGACTGGTACTTGGTGAGGAACTCCTCCGCGAAGCCCTCGTGGAAGTACCGGACCACGCCCCTCCGGTCGATGATGTACGTCGTGGGCATCCCGCGCACCTTGAGCGTGCGCTCGGCCACGCGGGCGTTCTCGTCGAGGAGGACGGGCAGCGACACCTTCACCTCCTCGAGGAACGGGGCGATGGCGCGCGGATCCTCGTCCACGTTGAGCGCGTAGACCTTCAGGCCCCGGGACGCGTACTCGCGGGCGAGGTTCTCGTACATGGGCAGCGCGTCCCGGCATGGCTCACACCAGGTGGCCCAGACGTCGAGCAGCACCACGTTGCCCCGGTCGCTCTGGAGGTCGTACGTCCCCCCGGACGGGTAGCGCTTCACCTGGAAGACGAGCGGCGCGGGCGAGCCGTTCGTCTGCCCGTCCTCGCCGGTTCCGCCCGGCAGGGTGGGCGTCAGGGAGGGCATCGCGTTGCGGGCACAGGCGGAGAGCGACAGGGCGGCGAGGGCGGCGAGGAGGGGCAGGCGCATGTCAGGCAGTCTCCCCTGCCCGGGCCTTCAGGGCCACGAGCAGCTTGTCGATGAAGCCACCGAAGGCGCCGTTGCTCATGACGAGCAGCACGTCACCGGGGCGGGACTCGCGGGACACCAGGTCGACCAGGGCCTGCACGTCGGTGGAGCCCTCGGCGGCGATGCCCTGGGCCTGGAGGTCGCGCACCAGGCGAGGCACGTCCAGCTCCTCGCCCACGGGCACCTTGTCGTGGCGCTCGGGCACCTTGAGGCTGGCGCGGGCGGCGCCGGTGAACGAGTGCGCGTACTCCTCCTGGTGGATGTTGCGGCGGCTGGTGTTGGAGCGGGGCTCGAAGATGGCCCACAGGCGGCGCTGGGGGTAGCGGCGGTGGATGGCGGAGATGGTCTCCCGCACGGCCGTGGGGTGGTGGGCGAAGTCGTCCACCACGAGGATGCCGCAGGGCTCGCCCCGGGGCTCCTGCCGGCGCTTCACGCCGCGGAACGAGGCCAGGCCCTGGGCGATTTCGTCGAAGGACAGGCCCAGGCCGCGCGAGGCGGCGATGACGCCCAGCGCGTTCTCCACGTTGTGCGCGCCGCCCATGGGCAGCGTCACGGTGCCGAGCACCTGGCCGCGCTCGACGACGCCGAAGCGCGCGCCGTCGGGGCCGTAGGAGACGTCGCGCGGGGTGTAGTCGGCGTCCGCGCCCTCCTTCGCGACGTAGGTGACGACGCGGCCCTGGCAGCCCTCGCGGGAGAGCTTCACGGCGTTGGGGTACGCGGCGCAGACGACGAGCTGGCCGTCGGTGGGGATGAGGCGGACGAACTTCTCGAACGTCGCCTCGTAGTGCGGCAGGTCGCGGAAGATGTCGGCGTGGTCGAACTCCACGCTGGTGAGGATGGCTGTGCGCGGGCGGTAGTGGAGGAACTTGGAGCCCTTGTCCCAGTAGGCGGTGTCGTACTCGTCGCCCTCGACGACGAAGTGCGGGCCCTTGCCCACGCGGTAGTTGCCCGCGTAGTTCTGCGTGACGCCTCCCACGAGGAAGGACGGGTCCTTGCCGGCCTCGACGAGCACGTGGGCCATGAGCGAGGACGTGGTCGTCTTGCCGTGGGTGCCGGCGACGACGACCGAGTGCGACTTCGCGAGGAAGAGCGAGCCCAGCGCGGCGGGGAAGCTCATCTGCGGGAGGCGGCGCTCTCGGACGGCGGTGGCCTCGGGGTTCACCCGGCGGATGACGTTGCCGATGATGACGAGGTCGGGCTTCGCGGCGTCCAGGTTCTCCGGGCGGTAGGGCGAGGCGGCGGGGATGCCCCACGCGCGGAGCATGTCGCTCATGGGCGGGTAGACGTTCTCGTCGCTGCCGGTGACCTCGTAGCCCGCGGCCTTGAGCATGCCGGCGAACGAGCCCATGCCGGTGCCGGCCACGCCCACCAGGTGGATGCGGCGGACGCTGCCGGGTTCGAGGGTTTCGAGGACGTTACCGTTGTCGTCAGGCATGCGGTCCCTGCTGGGTGGAAGTGAGGCCGAGCGCCTCCACGACGAAGTCGTGGAACACGGGTCGGAAGTCGCGGATGCGCAGCTCCTGGCGACCGTTGGCCACGCGGTTGGTGACGAGCACCACCACGAGCGAGCGGCGCAGGTCGATCCAGAGGCTGGTGCCGGTGAAGCCCAGGTGGCCCACGGCGCCCGGCGGCGTGTCGCCGATGAAGCGGCCGGCGCTGGAGACGCCCTTGGAGGGCGAGTCGAAGCCCATGGAGCGGGTGCTGCCGGGGACGAGCGGGTCGGTGGCGAGCGCGCGGTACCAGAGGGGCGCGGGGGCGAGCACGGCGCTGGAGCCGGTGCAGTCGGCGAGCACGGCCTGGCCGAAGCGGGCCACGTCCACGGCGGTGCCGAAGAGACCCGCGTGTCCGGCGACGCCGTCCATCACCCAGGCGTTGTCGTCGTCGACCTCGCCGGGGCGCGTGGGGGCGGAGGGCACGTCCTTCCACAAGCCCTCCTGCCCGGGGGCGGGCTCGCGCGGGCGGGTGGCGCCGGTGGGGGCGGTGGTGCCGTCGATGGGGAAGTCGGTGAGGCGGTGGAAGCGGGCGGAGAGACCGAGCGGCTCGGCGATGTGGCGCGAGAAGAGCGTGTCGAGCGGGGCGCCGGCGGCGCGCGCGAGGATTTCGCCGAGCAGGATGAAGCCCACGTCGCTGTACGCGGAGACCGTGCGAGGGGCGGCGGCGAGCGGCGTGGTGGCGGCGGCCTGGAGAACCTCGTCGCGGACGCGGGCGCGCAGGGCGGCGGGGCAGTCCGCGTCGAGCAGGGTCGGGTGCGCGGTGAGGGCCTGGGCGAAGAAGGGGACGAAGGGGGGCAGGCCGGAGCGGTGGTAGAGCAGGTCCGCGACGGTGACGCCGGCGTCGCCCACGGGGGTGCCGGGGAAGTAGCGGGACACGAGCGTGTCCGGGCCGACCTTGCCCTCGGTCCAGAGGCGGACGAACAGGGCGGTGGTGGAGAGCACCTTGGTAACGGAGGCGAGGTCGAAGCGGGTGTCGCCGGAGGCCTTGCCCGCGACGCCGCCGAAGACCTGGACGCCCCGGTGGAGGACGACGGCCTGGGCGGCGGGGAAGACGCCGATGCCCACGGCCTCGTCGAGGAGCGTCTGGAGGACGGCGATGGGGTGCTTCTCGGGGGGGGCGCTGCTCATGCGCGCACGGCTCCTTCGAGGAACGTGAGGCGGGCCGCGTCGGCGTCGAGGCGGACGTGGGTGCCGAGGGCGACGGGGAAGTTGAGGTCGCCGTGGCCGATGGGGAAGCCCGCCGCGCACGGCAGGCCCTCCTCGCGGGCGAGGTCGCGGAGCACGTCGGCGCTGGAGTAGTCGGCGCCCTTCTCCTCGCAGGAGGTGAAGTCGCCCAGGACGATGCCGCGCACGCGCGAGAAGACCCCCGCCAGGCGCAGGTGCGTCCACATGCGGTCGATTCGGTAGGGGCGCTCGGTGACGTCCTCGAGGAGGAGCACGGCCCCGTCGAGCGGCGGCAGGTACGGCGTGCCGAGCAGGCGGGAGAAGACGGAGAGGTTGCCGCCCAGGAGGACACCCTCGGCGGTGCCGGGAACGTAGGTGGCGGTGCCCGTCAGCGGTGGAGGGGCCTCTGGGGACTCGAGGAGGCGGAAGAAGGCGTCGCGGACGGCCTGGGGCTGCTTCCCGAGCTGGGTGATGACGGGACCGTGGATGGAGACGCGGCCGAGGGCCTGGAGGGCGGCGTGGACGGAGGTGAGGTCGGAGAAGCCGGTGAAGAGGGGGGCGGCGTCGGCGAGGGGGAGCCGAGGCAGGAGGCGCGCGCTGCCGTAGCCGCCGCGGGCGCAGAAGATGGCGCGGGCGTTGGGGTCGAGGAGGGCGTGGGAGAGCTCCTCGGCGCGGCGCGTGTCCTCGCCCGCGAGGTAGCGGTGGGCGGCGTAGAGGTCGGGGCGGAGGATGGGGGCGTAGCGCTCGGCGAGGACGGCGAGGCCCACCTCGAAGGTGGGGCGGTCGAACGGTCCTGCGGGGGCGACGACGTGGACGGGGTCCCGGGGACGCAGCGGGAGGGGCTTGAGCCAACGCACGGGCGCTTCATAGCACCGGGGGCTCGGGGGGTAGCGCGATTCGAGACAGTGGGGCGGCGGAAGCGTTGAGTCCCCGGTCCGTCGGGACGAGGACACTGCGACCGCCCGCCGCCCCCTCCCCTACCCGGCCGAGCGCTCCATCACCGCGGCGAAGAAGGCGTCAGTGCCGTGGCGGTGGGGGGCGACGAAGAGGAAGTCGCCGCGCAGGCAGGTGTCGGGGAGCCAGCCCTCGCCGGGGCGGACGAGGTGGTAGTCGGGTCGCGAGGCGAGGAAGGCGGAGACGACGTCCTCGTTCTCGGCGCGGTTGACGGTGCAGGTGGCGTAGACGAGCCGGCCGCCGGGACGCACCAGGTCGGCGGCACGGGCGAGGATGTCGCGCTGGATGGGCGGGAAGCGGGCGAGCTCCTCCGGGGAGGTGCGGAAGCGCAGGTCGGGGCCCCGGCGGAGGGTGCCCAACTCGGAGCACGGGACGTCGGCGAGGACGCGGTCGGCGCCGAGCCCGGGGGCGGGGGCTGTCCGGAGGACCTGGATACGGGTGAGGCCGGCGCGGGCGGTGCGCTGGAGGAGCCGGTCGAGGCGCTCGGCGTCGGGGTCGTGGGCCAGGAGGCGGCCGGAGTCGCGCATCTGGGCGCCGAGCAGGAGCGTCTTGCCGCCGGCGCCCGCGCACAGGTCGACGACCGTCTCGCCAGGGCGGGCATCGAGGACGAGGCCGAGGAGCTGGCTGCCCTCGTCCTGGACCTCGAAGAGGCCCTCGCGGAGGGAGGCCAGGGCGTAGAGGTTGGGTCGGGGGCCCTCGATGTGGAGCGCGAGCGGGCTCCAGGCCCCAGGGCGGGTGGAGACGCCCTCCGAGCGGAGGCGCTCGGCGAGGGCTTCGCGGGAGGTGCGGAGCGGGTTCGCGCGGAGGGTGATGGGGCCCGGAACGTTGAGGTGGGCACAGAAGTCCTCGGCCTCGGGGCCGAGCTCCCGGGAGAAGTGGTCGGCGAGCCAGTCCGGGAGGGAGGCTCGGAGGGCGAGCGAGGGCGGAGGGGTGGAGGTCAGGGGGAGAGGCGAGTCCTCCCCTACCCCGGCGATGGCGGCGGCGGTGGAGGCGGGGACTCGCGCGAGGCCGTGCAGGAGGGCGTAGAGGAGGAAGGGGGGCGGGGCGTCGTCGCGGCCGAGGAGGAAGGCGAGGCGGTGGCGCCAGAGGCCCACGTTGAAGAGGGCCTCCTTGAGGGCCTGGCGCTGCTCCCGGGAGAGGTCGCGGTGGGCACGCAGGGTGCGATCCACGACACGCTCCGCGGGCGAGCCGGCGAGGACTTCGGCGATGGCCGGGGTGGCGACGGGGGCGAGCCCGGCCAGGGCAGCCCAGGGCTGACCGTGGAGCCGGGAGAGCGGATCAAACGGGACTGTTGACAGAGGGGGCTCCGTTCTCTAGAAAGCGCGTCATCGCTGCAGCGACGTCCCGCAGCGGTGGACATATTCCCCGATAGCTCAGCCGGTAGAGCGGGTGACTGTTAATCACTAGGTCCGTGGTTCGAGTCCACGTCGGGGAGCTACTTGAAGGGCCCTACCAACCGGTAGGGCCCTTTTTGTTTAACACGGGCCTCGCGATGACATCGCGGGGCCTTCGTGCTTAAGCCGCTGAATCCCAAGGGATTTTGGCTCGCGGTGCTGTGCCTACCCAAAATTCAGTCGCTGCGTCATGAGTGCGTCAAAGCTGCGTCAAAACGCGCGCCATGACGTGAGCGATGCGCATGACGAGCCGCTCGGTCCTCTCTTCCATTTCATGGCGGTCGGAATTACGCCCGGCTCAGACGCCTCAACACCTCTCTGCCCGCGTGTGGACACTCCCCTGCCGTCCTGCGAACGCAGGTGGGCTGATGCAGCATGCGCGGATCTGCGAGGGTGTTGGTAGAAGGACCGAGACGCTACGCAGCGCGGCGCTCGTACCGGTGGTGGAGCCCGAAGACTTCCCGTAGCTCTATCACCTTGGATCCATGCTCCGGGCCCTGCACCTTACGCGTCTCGGGCGCATCTTTCCCGCGCGACAGGTGCGTCCGGCTCGCATTGTAGTAGCGCTGGTACTCGCGCAGCAGGCGCCGAGCGTGGGCTTCGTTCAGGACGACGACATGGTCCAGCAGCTCCCTACGTATCGAGCCGATGACTCTCTCCGCATAGGGATTCTGCCACGGACACCGTGCTGCACTCGGCACCTCGCGAATCCCCAAATGGGTAAGCGTGGCGCGAACGCCCTCCGAGTAGAGCTTGTCCCTATCTCGGTGCAAGTACCTCGGAGCACTGGTCCAGGGAAAGGCCTCTCGCAACTGTTGCTTCGTCCATTCTTCCGTCGGGTGCGCTGTCACATTGAGGTGGAGGATTCGCCTGTCTCGGTGACTCACAACCACAAATCCCAACAGCACTCCAAACGTCGCAGTCGGAATGACAAAGAAGTCCATCCCAGCGGACTCCGCCAGATGCAAGCGCAAGAAGTTCCGCCATGTTGGTGACGGTTTCGGCGCTCCCCTTCCCGGTCTGGGCATGTACCGAGCGACCGTTGTCTGGCCTACCGCCATCCCCAGCTTTAGTAACTCCCCGTGAATGCGCGGGGCACCCCATGTCGGATTGGCTTCGGCCATGCGCCGAATCAACGCGCGCAGTTCCGGAGTTGCCCGAGGCCGCCCCACCCGACTCCGGGACTTCCAGCGCCAGAAGAGCCGAAAGCCCATCCGATGCCACTTCACCACCGTGACGGCTGCACCAGGCACAGTGGACGCCGCCAGCCCTGCCAGAAGCGCTGGAGAAATACCCAGAAGAGGCGATCGCCCCGTGCAAGCCTCGGTGATGGGCGCTTCTCGCGAAAGACTGCGAGTTGCTGGCGAAGAGCCAAATTCTCCAGAGCCAGTTCCGAACGGCTCCGCAAGGCCGAGCGCAACGTCTGAGCCAGCGCATTGACGAAGGCCCTCATCCTGCCATTCTTGCCGGCCGTAGCCAGCACGCCAGAATTCTGCCGCGCCCCGTAACGGACCGCATGGCATCACAGAGGCACCTGCGCACACTCACCCACTTTCGCTCCGTCAAGCCCAGCATTCTTCGGCGCCATCCGTAGGACTGTGCATGCAATGACACGTTCGCCGACGCACGCTTCTCACCGGCCCCAAATATCCGGTAGTCACAGAGTGAGCGAAGCGCGCGCACGCGGCCGAGCTTGAACGGGTAGCGGCATCGTCGACCTGCCCACGGGACCAGGGCCAGCGAATGAGAGGGCGTTCGCTCATGACTTCTCGACCGAGTCCACAGCGGCGCTCTGCGCTTGCCGTGCTCTGCGCAAGGTGAGGAGCTCACGCACCACGACTTGGGCCACCGCGGCGAGCGGGACCGCAATCACCGCTCCCGCGACGCCCATGAACTCCGCGAGGAACACAATGGAGAGCAGAGTCACCAGCGGGTTCACGTGCGCGGTGCGTCGGTACACCAGCGGCCCGAGGACGTTACCCTCCAGCTGACCGTAGAGGACGAAGTAGACGGCCGTCGCCACGCCCTTCCACAGCCCGCCCGTCATCAGGGCCAGCAGCGTAATCATCGAGCCCACGGCCAGGGGCCCGGCGTATGGGACCAGGCTCGAAGCGCCGCTCAACAACCCCAGCGGGAGGAAGAAAGGCATCCGGGTGATTGCCAGGAAGACGGTCGTCACCAATGCGTTGAGCGAGCAGATGCCCAACAGCCCCGCGAGGTATCCCCCCACGGAGCGATAGATGTTCGCGACGATCCGCGCGTAGCGCTCCTGGCTCTCGAGTTCCAGTTCCTCCAACGCGCTGTTCTTGAGGTCGGGACCGAAGACCAGGACGAAGATCGTCAAGAAGAGCAGCGTCACCAGCCCGCCGAGGACGCGGAGGATGCCGCCGACCGCGGAGATCACTGGATTGAGATTCATTGCCCCTGTCGCGCCTTGGCTCTCTTGGCGAAGCTGCTCCTGAACATCGAACCGGGCGTTGAGCGCCATGAAGAACCGGGTGTGTTGCACCTTCTCCCAGAGCATTGGGGCCTCGGCCACCAGCGCACGCCCCTGGCGAATCGCCGGCGGGATGACCAGGAGGCCCAGCCCTACCCCGACGGCAATCAGCCCGACGACCACGATGGCAATCGCCAGGGAGCGCCTCAGCCCTCGCCGGGTCAGCAACTCGACGGCATGGTCCAACGCAATGGCCACCATCACCGCGCCGACGGTGAGCACGAGCGAGACCGTGGTCTTCAGGATGAAATACGCCAGCGCCGTGACGGCAAGAACCGTGAAGCACACGGTGAAGACCGTCTTGGAGCTCACCTGGGAGGACTGCCGGCTCGACGGTTCACGAGAGGGCATCGCTCCATCCTAGTTCATCAAGGGCTGCCGCCAGGGAGGGCGAGGCTACCTTTCGTCGAGGAGACAACCATGGACGGTGTGTCCCGCGGCCCAGCGGGTAAGGAAGCGTCCGGCTCGGACAGGAGCCCTGTCGAGACACGCAGAGGGGGACCCCTCAGACGGGCGCAGTGGGGGGGCGTTCTTGCGAGACTGAGGCAGGAGTGGAAGCGCAACAAGCTGAGCAACGCAGCGGCCGCCCTCACGTTCTACGGTGTCCTCGCCATCTTTCCCTTCCTGCTGTTCATCGTTGCCCTGGCGGGTCTCGTCATCCAACCCGCACAAGTGCAAGCGATCATCGGCGCGCTGGGGCGCGAAGTGCCCCCTGCATTCAGCCAGCTCCTCTATGCGCAGCTGGCGCAACTCACTTCAATGCCCAGCAGTCGGTTGCTCACGTTCAGCGTACTGGCCTCGGTATGGTCGGCGGCCGCGGGCGTGGTGAGCCTCATTGAGGCGCTCAACGCGGCCTACGGCGTGACGGAGAGCCGCCCGCGTTGGAAGGTCTATGGGATAGCGCTTGGGATGATGCTGGCGGCAGCCATCCTGGCAGTGCTCGCCGGGCTCATCACCGTGGCGGCCCCAGCCCTCGCCGCCCGGTTCGGACCGCCATGGACGACGCTCGTTGGCTGGCTGCGGCTGCCCATCGCCGCGCTCCTGATGATGATGCTCTGGGCAACCCTCTACTCCGTGCTCCCGAATGCTCGACAGCGATTCAAACTCATCACCCCTGGCTCCGTCGTCGGGGTGCTCGTCTGGCTCACTGCTTCGCTGGGTTTCTCCTTCTATGTGTCCCACTTCAGCACCTTCGGCATCACCTATGGCGCCTTGGGGGGCATCATCGTCCTGCTCCTATGGATGTGGATCTCCTCGCTCGCGCTGATACTGGGCGCCGAGATCAACGCCGTCCTCGCTCGCCATCCCGCTGGAGCGAAGAGCGGAGCCTGCCTTCGTTCGAGGAGACGGCGGCCCCCTGGCCCTACCCAAAGTCCGTTCGCAGCGTCATGAGTACGTGTGCCTATCCAAAACTCGATCGCTGCGGCATGGGGGCGTCAAGGCCGCGTCAAGACGCGCGTCATGCGCGGGGGGCGCAGGACGGGCCGTCGGGCCTTCTCTCGTGCCTGACCAGGCCGCCAGTTGCGCCCCGCGCACTCCGGGACCCGCGTCCCGGAGACGGTGGTGAGCGCCAGGCCAAGCTGGGCGCGCTGCCCCGCTTCATACTCACCGGGCAGGATGTCGCGAGCTCTCCGTCAGAGGTGGCAC
The DNA here is from genome assembly GCF_021412625.1 of Myxococcus stipitatus. Next base: position 63,779 of record NZ_JAKCFI010000020.1, read on the forward strand.
GGACGGAGAAAGGGCATGGCCCGTCGAGTGGCGCCAGCCCCCCGGTGTCCCCCCATCTTTCTCGACATGAGTCGAACGTCTCATCACCCTCGTCGAGCCCTGAAGGTGGCGCTTGCCATCGTGGGCGCGGCAGTTGCGCTGACCATCGCGACCGTGGCCATCAAGCCTTCATGGCTCGGCGAGCGGCTGCGCGCACAGATCGAGGCAGTGGCAACGCGCTCGCTGGGCCGCAAGGTGACCATCGAGAAGCTCGAAGCGCACCTGCTCCCCACGCCCGGCGCCACCATCACGAACTTCCGTGCCGAGGGAGCGGACACCGAGCCACCCTTCCTCGAAGCCTCCCGCGTCACGGCGACCGTCCAGCTCTGGCCTTTCGTGCGGAGCCTGGGCAAGGACGTGCGTGTTGGCTCGGTGCGACTCCTGGAACCCACGCTGAACCTGGTTCACCACGAGGACGGCTCCTGGAACCACGAGACGCTCGGACATCTGCCCGAGGGCCCTTCTGGAGCATCGGGCGAAGCATCGGGAAGCAACACGGCCATCGAGCACCTGCGCATCCGTGATGGCGTGGTGCGCGTGATGGACCAGGAGGTGGAGGGAAGGCCCGCGGTGGTCGCCCTCCAGAACATCGACGTGGACCTGAATCATATCGGGCGGGGCCAGCCGCTCCAGGGCAAGGTGCGGATGGCGGTGGCTGCTCCCAAACAGAACGTGGAACTGGACCTGAAGGTCGATGCGCTCCCGCAAGGCCTGCCTCAGGCCGGGCAGCCCTGGCCCCGGGCGACAGCACGCCTGCGGGCCAAGGACGTGTCCGTGAGCGCGTTCCGTCGTTTCCTCCCGGCCTCCACGACGGAGTATTTCACCGGAGGAGCGTTGGACGTCGACGCGGAGCTGAAGACCGATCAAGGCCAGTACGTGCTCTCGGGACATGGCTCGGCGAAGCGGCTGAGGCTGCGAGGAGATCCGGCGAACGGCTCGTTTGCCTTCGACTCGCGCATCGACCCGAGCCGGCCGAAGGCGGTGAAGGTGGCGTTCACGCGAATTGCCCTGTCGGGCCCTGGAGTCGAACTGGGAGGAACCGCGTCCGTACTCCTGGAACCCGCGCGCGTCCGCTTCTCCCTGGCGGGCAGGGAACTGGATCTGGGCCACCTGCTCGGAGCGATGCCACCGCGCTCCGCCCCGGATGAGGCGCGCCCCTCCAACACGCCGCTCATCTCGAAGCGCACCGGGATTGGGAAGGTGGACGTGACTGGAACGCTCCGCATCGCGACCCTGCGCCATGGCGCGCTGACCGCATCAGACGTCGACGTCCAGGCGACACTGGACGATGGCGCCCTCCTGCTCAAGCGAGGCACCGCGAATGTGTACGGCGGACGCGCGAATCTCACCGGCTCTCGCGTGGACTTCACGAAGGCGCAGCCCGTGTGGTCGCTCAAGGCGACGCTGGACGGAATGGACACCGCCAAGGCCTTCGAGGCTCTCGCGGGACACGCCTCGCTCCAGGGCGCGGCCAGCGCTGACCTCCAGCTCTCCGGAGCGGGCTTGGACTGGGAGCGGGTCCGCGACCAGATGACCGGCACGGGGACCCTGCGGCTGCGGGAGGGCGTCTACACGCCGGCGGACCTGGGCGAGACGGTGGCTCCCGCCGTCGCGCAGGGGCTGGAGGCACTGGGAAAGAAGGGAGCCTCCGAGTCCGTGCGGAAGGCGGGGCAAGGCACGCGACTCAAGGACCTGGACGCGCGCTTCCGCATCCAGGATGGCTGGGCATCCTTCACCCAGCCCATGGCGTTCGATTCGGACCTGGGAAGGGGGACACTGGACGGACGGGTGTCATTGGATGAGCGCCTGGAGCTGCAGGGAGCGATTCAGGCATCCCAGCAGTTCGTGTCCCAGCTCACCCACGGCGCGGTCCCCCTCGGGGCCCCGATCTCGGTTCCCATCACCATCACGGGCACGGTGAAGGACCCCCAGGTGAAGGCCGGCGGCCCCACGGGCATCGCGCAGGGACTCCTGCCGGCGGTGCCCGTGCCGAAGGAGCTCAAGGGCCCTGCGAACCAGGCGCGCAAGGGCCTGAAGGACCTCTTCCAGAAGCGGCCACGCGAGAAGAGGTGAGTCCGCCGACCGAGCACATCCAGCCCCGATGCGCACCATAGGAGAGCGAGGTGTCGCGATGGCAAGTGTCGCGGAGAACATTCGTCGGCATCGTGAGGAGATCATCCACGAATGGTCCGAGCAGGCCGCCCGCGCTGCGTCCGCACGAGGGCTGGATGGGCCTGAGTTCAAGAACATCATGCCTTCGTATCTAGCCTCACTCGCCGACGAGGAAGGGCTCCCAGGTGCGCACGCCAGCGCCCGGAAAGCGCACATTGAAAGCCACGTGGCCGCCCGCCTCCGGCAGGGCTTCAATGTGGCGGAGGTCATCGAGGAGTTCGCCATCCTAGGACGATGCATCACCCACGTGTGGGCGAACGCTTCGCCCGAGGACCGTCCCAGCGCCCGGGACGTGGAGCGCCTCTTCACCGAGCTGCATGGCGCATCCACCGCCGTGGCGGAACTCTTCAGTCAGCATCTGCTGGAGGACGAGCAGACGGAGAAGCGCTACTTGCGGCTCCTCCAGAAGGGAGCCAGCGAAGCGCTCATGGAGGAGTCGACGTCCCTCCATCACCACTTGAAGGGAGCCCTTGAATTGATCGTCGAGGCCATGGACGCTCAGAGCGCGGCCGTGCTCCTGTATGAAGTCGAAGGGGAAAGGCTCGTGACCGCGGCCGCCACGGGAATGGCGAGCGAGCACTTGGAGAATTACGCGACCTCGATGAGTCCTGCGTCCTTTCCCGGAATGGTTGCCGCTGGAGGTGAGGAGACCAGTTCGGTCCTGGATGCCGGGACGACGCCGCTTGAGCTGAGCCCTCTGCTTCGCCAGAGCGGGCTGCGTTCGCTGCTCGGGGTTCGACTCCCCCCCCACCGCGCGCTGATGGGCGTCATGTTTGTCGGCTTTACCGAGGTCCGGGAGTTCACCGCTCGGGAGAAGGCACGGCTGCTCTCGCTGGGACAACAGCTCAGCGTCCACCTGGACAACGCCAAGCTGTACTCGAAGCTGCGTGAGAAGATCCAAGCGCTGCAGGTCGAACGAGGCCTTCGCGAACACTTCGTCTCGGTGCTCGCCCATGACCTTCGCGGACCGCTGTCGGCGGCGAAGTCGGGGGCCCAGTTGCTCCTGCGGCATCCCGAGCGCCTCGACCAACGACGAGACCTGGCACTGCGCATCGAACGGAGCATCGAGCGCACGGACCAGATGGTGCGGGACCTGCTCGACGCGAACCGCATCCAGGCAGGCCAGCGGCTCCCGCTTCGCCTCGACACCTGCGACCTGGGCGGCGTCGCCCGGGAGGTGGTCGAAGAGTTGATTGCGCTCCATGGTGACCGCTTCGTGCTCCATGCGGAGGAGCGGGTCCGGGGAGTCTGGAGCGCGGAGGAGCTCCGCCGCGCGCTCTGGAACCTGGGCAGCAACGCCATCAAGTACGGTTCCGCCACGGACCCCATCACCGTCACCGTCACCCGGACCGGGGACACGGCGCGAGCGGCCGTCCACAACCGGGGGCCTGTCATCGCGCTTGCGGACCAGGAACGGATTTTCAAGCCTTTCACCCGGACCCACTCCGCGCAGGAGAGTTCTTCGAAGGGGTGGGGGCTTGGACTGACGCTCGTCTGGGGGTGTGCGCAAGCACACGGAGGAACCGTCACGGTCCAGAGTGACGCCGCGACGGGAACGACCTTCACCCTCGCGCTGCCGCTGGACGCCCGGCCCTACCAGCCTCGCGAGCCGTGAGCCGCCCTCGTCCCCCGCGGCGACAGCCGAGCAGTACCAACGCCCGACACGCCGTCTGCCCTCGCATCGCGATGTCCACGGCACGCCCATGTTCGCGTGTCCATCCTGTTGAGGAAGAGGAGAGTTGGCACATGCGATTTTCTGAGCGTATCCACCCAGGTCGCACCGTTGTGGCAGCAGGGGGGGAACAGATAGGCGTCGTGGAGGCCCTGTTCATTGACGGTGAGACCTGGAAGGTCGAGGGGCTTCAAGTGAAGCTGGGCTCCGACGCCGCCGACCAGCTTGGAGCGTTCTGGAATTTCTTCCACGCCGGCCGGATCGAGCTGCCGACCCGCATCGTCCAGTCAGTCAGCGACACCGTCGTGCTTTCGGTCTCGGTGGACGAGCTTCGCCAGGTACTGCCGTTGGAGTCGACACAGCGCTCACACGGAGCGCAGCCCTAGACAAGGAGCACTCATCTTCAGCTCCATCACCCACCATGCCCGGCTCTTTGGGTTGCCCCCTCACTCTCACGAACATGGCCCTTCCGGGCGAGGCGCAAGCATGGCGGCCCCATTCCCTCACTGAGGTCTCTCACCATGTCTTATCGCGTTACCATCGTCCCCGAACTGTCGGGCGTGTACGAGCAGCTTCCTCCCTCCGAGCGCCAACCCATCCAGGAGCGTCTGGACATGCTCGCTGCGGCGGCCGACGACGCCGCTCAATCCCCGTCTCGGGTGAACCGCCCCCATGCGAAGGAACTCGCGGTCGTCTCTCCAGGAATTCACCGCGTATTCCTGGGCGACCAGTGGATTGCCTACCGCGTCCAGGCGGAAGATCGCACCCTTCAGTTGCTGGACTTCGGCAGTTGGAGCATGGGCCCGCTGGCGCGCCAGGCAGCACCCGCTGCGGACTCGCATGACTCGGGCCACCCAGCGGATGGCTGGGACAACGAGGACGGCAGCCCCCCATACAGGCCCGATCACGGCGGTTGAGGCGGGTCGCCGCGGTAGGCGAAGCCAGCGGATGCGTCCTGGGGCCGCACGGCCGGGAGGGCGGTTTGCATCGCATCGCTGAGGGAGGCATGGGTTCGTGCTCCGCTGGCCCGCGGGTGCGTCTTCACCTTCAGCCAACACGACTCGATGGGGTTGAGCTCAGGACTGGAGGCAGGAACAGTCGGAACCATGGACGAGGTCTCCCATGGGGCAGTTCGCGAAGATTCAATCGGCCCCTCGATTGAAGGGCTCCCCAGCCCCCTCTTTGAAGCCGCTGGATATCACTCGCCTTTCGGCCCCTCAGAGAGTTTGAGTCCTCTCAGAGAACGCCGAGAACGAGTTCGCGCAGGCCTTCATTCGGGGAGCTACTTGAAGGGCCCTACCAACCGGTAGGGCCCTTTTTGTTTAACACGGGCCTCGCGATGAAAATCGCGGGGCCTTCGTGCTTAAGCCCCTGAATCACAAGGGATTCTGGCTCGCGGTGCTGAAGAGGGCGCTCTCGGCTCTCCACCTCGCAGACCGAGATGCCCCCTCTCCTCCGCCGCCTGTTGGGCTCTCTGGAGCGCTCTCTCGCCCGTTTTGGGGAGAGAGAGAGGCCGAGAGCGGTTAACAGGTGCAGTTAACCAGCGGGGAGGCGGTTAACAACATTCCCCCGGAGGCCCGCTCTTTCCGCTCCGAGGTTTCTGGGAAGGCGTCTCTCTCTACTTTCTTGAGTCGCCTCTCGCCTGTTTGCGGCTCCCTGCAAAGGGGGGCACGGTGCAGAGGCATGAAAGAGCGCGCCGTGATGCTTGCGGCAGTCGAGGCAGTGGCACACGCCGACGCGGCACGGCCGTCCCGACGCGACGATGCGGACGCTGTGCCGCACAGGCAGCCGCCGGTGAAGCGCGCGGGTCCTTCCACGCTCATCCCGCTTTGCGACGGAAGTGGAGCGCCTGCACGCCGGACTTGAACCGCTGCGTCGAGAGGAGCTCGAGATGCCGCGCACTCGACAGGCCATGGAACAACGTCGGCCCGCGGCCACTGATGATGGGATGAACGACGATGCGGTACTCCTCGATGAGCCCCAACTCCTCGAGCGCAGCCGCGAGCTTGGGCGCTCCGACGGGGACACCCCGCTCGGTCTTCGCTTTCAGCGCCGAGATCGCCTCGCGAAGGTCACCCTCCACCTTGATCGTGTTCTGCCACGGAAAGTCGCTCCGCGAGCCCGACACGACGTACTTCGCCTTCGCCTCGAGCTTCTGTGCCCACTCGCGCATCGCGCGCGGCGCCTTTTCGTCGCGTGCCACCGCGGGCCAGGCTCCCTCCATCAGCTCGTAGGTGTTGCGCCCGAAGAGCATCGCCCCGCTCTGGTCCATGAGCTGCGTCCAATAGTCGTGCAGCTCGTCGTCCACGATCCCCTGGGTGTGATCGATGCCCCCGTCCAAAGTCACGTTGAGACCGAAGGTAAGGAGGCCCATGGCGTGGGATTCTACGAACGGGCAGTGATGCACAACGACAGGCGCGCCGCCCACTCCAACTTCCGAGGTGTTGGGGGAGGCAACGGAGACGAGCAACAGGCCGGGCCGGGCACCCTGTCCCATCAGCATACATCCCGAAGCCGTGCGACACTGGAACGGGCGCCCCAACCTGAGCTGATTCAGGACGATTGCAAACGAACTCGGCGTCACGCCCCTGCCGGCCGTCGCTGGCGCTTCGGCGTTGGCCGCTTCTCAGCCCACCTCAGGAGTTCGTCGAGCGCCGGACAGAGCGACTGCCCCCACTCAGTCAGGTGGTACTCGACCTTGGGCGGCACCTGCGCGTGAACGATGCGCGCGACGATGCCGTCCTGCTCGAGCTGCCGAAGCTGCTGGATGAGCATCTTCTGCGTGATGGCTGGAATCGCACGCTCCAGTTCGGAGAATCGGAGCTTCTTCCCACCGAACAGGTGAAAGAGGATGACCAGCTTCCAGCGGCCCTCCAGCATCTGGATGGCCTCCTCGATGCCGCTGGCCGCCGTCGCGGGCGTATGGTGTTCATGCTTACCCAAAAGTATGTACCCCACTTTTTCGTGCGTTCTTGTGGAACAGAACCGTACTCATTACATCATGGGCAATGCAAACGACGCCCAACCCACTCCCTGGCCTGCCCGGGCCGATCGCTGAATACTTCGCACACGAGACGACCAGCCCTGCTGCCGTGGCTCGGTGTTTCACCGACGAGGCCCTCGTCGTGGACGAGCGCCACGAACACCGCGGGCGCGCCGCCATCGAAGCGTGGAACGCTGCCGCGAACAGCAAGTACAAGCTCACGACGGAGCTGCTCGCGGCGGAGTTCGACGGACCTCGCACCACGGTGCGTGCGAACGTGAAGGGCAACTTCCCGGGGAGCCCCATTGAGCTCCGCTTCCGCTTCACCCTCGCGGGTGGACTCATCACTCGACTGGAGATCGCACCATGAGTTTCGATCTCGAACTGAAAAACCGCCGTGCGCTTGTCACAGGTGGCACGAAGGGGGTCGGCGCGGCGGTCGTCACGGCCCTCGTCGAGGCCGGCGTCAAGGTTGTCGCAACCGCACGCACCGCTCTCAGCGACACGCCTGGCGTGCACTACGTCGCAGCCGACGTCACGACCGTCGAAGGCTGCGCGCATGTGGCGCGCGACGCGCTCGCGCACCTCGGTGGTATCGACATCCTGGTGCATGTGCTCGGCGGCTCGAGTGCTCCCGGAGGTGGCTTCGCTGCGCTCGGCGAGGACGAGTGGCAGAAGGAACTCAATCTGAACCTGATGCCCGCGGTCCGGCTCGACCGAACGCTCTTGCCGTCGATGCTGGCGCAAGGTGCGGGCGTCATCGTGCACGTCACGTCCATCCAACGCGAGTTGCCCCTGCCAGAATCAACGACGGCGTATGCCGCAGCGAAGGCGGCGCTGTCGACCTACAGCAAGTCGCTGTCAAAAGAGGTGGCGCCCAAGGGCGTGCGGGTGGTCCGCGTCTCGCCGGGCTGGGTGGACACAGAAGCCTCGGTGCACCTGGCCGAGCGACTCGCCGAGCAGGCCGGCACCGACTACGAAGGTGGCAAGCAGATCATCATGAAGTCGCTAGGCGGCATCCCGCTCGGCCGCCCGTCCAAGCCTCGCGAGGTCGCCGACCTCATCGCGTTCGTCGTGTCGCCGAGGGCGGGCTCCATCACTGGCACGGAGTACGTCATTGATGGCGGCACAGTGCCAACGGTGTGATCGGTGGGGCCCCATGGGCCAGCATGAAATCCCACACAAACCGCCCAAACCTACGTGATGCGCTCCCACAGCCTCCTGTGCCTGACCAAAGCTCGGTCGCTGAGTCATAGGTTCGCCAAGGCCACTGGAGTTACACCGGCTGTGCAGGAGGCGAAGCGCACCGGCTGAATCCTCTCACGCGACAACTACCTTGACGCTCACCGGTTCCAGGCACGCTCCAGATCACAGGATGTCAGCACCGTTCTGCTGACGTCACGAGCCGGTCACAGCCACGGTCACGAGGCTTGCATGGAGGCCCACCCCTCGGGGTGCCGACCGTCGTTTTGCCCTTGCACCGTGCGCGGATATCTCTGGGCTTCGCGTTCTCCAAGGACTCCGCGTGACCGCATGGACAGGACTGCCACCTTCTTTCGATGACACCCGACGGTCCCAACCATTTCACGGTAGCTTTCCCGTGTCATGGCAGTTGATTGCGCTTCGCACTTCGGGGTCCTTCACATGGCCGATTCCCGGACCTCCAGTCCGGTGAGTCGACACCCCGATTGAAACCCCATGACCCCATTCCGAAGTCTGTGGCTCGCGGCCGCCCTACTGATGGCCGCCTGTGGAACGACTGAGCTCGCGCAGCCCGACGACGTACAGGATGCGACGACGGCCCAGGGCCTCTCCACGCTCTCCGTGCGAGGAACCACCAGCGCGAGCGGTCTGGCCACCACCACCCTCTCCATCCCGACCCCCGTCGGTACGGCCGCCGGAGATGTGCTGGTGATGCAGCTGAGCAATCGCGAGGCCGTCACCGCCGTCGCCACCCCACCCGCTGGCTGGACGCTGCTGCGCTCCGAGCAGAGCGCCTCGGCCATCAAGTCCTGGCTCTTCCTCCGCGTGGCCAGCGCGGCCGAGCCGAGCAGTCACACCTTCACCCTCGACCTCGCCAGCTCCATGGCGGCCACCCTGGTCGCGGTGTCGGGCGCGGATCCGCTCCAGCCGATCGACGTGCACGTGGGCCAGAAGAATGGCAACAGCGCGAGCCTCGCGCTGCCCGTCGCCACCACGTCGTCCGCGAACGGCCTCGCAGTGTGGTTCTCGGCCCAGGTCTGGGGAGGCACCGCGTGCCCCGCGGTCCACACCCCTCCGACGGGCTTCACCGAGCAGCTCGACACCTGCCTCGTCTCGTCATCGCACGGCGTGCTGCACAGCGCCGCCACCTCGGAGCTCGGGGCCGCGGGTGCCCAGCCCGCCTTCACCGGCAGCTCCACGCTCCCCAACACCAACATCACGCACGCGGTGGTGCTGCGTCCCCTCCAGCCGCCGGCCACCCGGGAGATCACCCTCGTCGGCACCACGCACGCGAGCGGCAAGACGGTCACCAGCCTGACCCTCTCGACCCCTACGGGCGTCGCCGCCGGTCACGTGCTGCTGGCGCACCTTGCGAACCGGAACCAGATCGGCGCCGAGCTCACCCCGCCCGCGGGTTGGACGCTGGTGCGCACCGACATGAGCACCTGGAGCATCCGCGGCTGGGTCTTCGTCCGCGTCGCCACCGCCAGCGAGCCCACGAGCCACACGTTCCAGAGCTCCATCGCGAGCTACCTCGTCGGCAACCTCGTGGCGTATGCCGGCGTCAATCCGGCCAACCCGATCGACACGCACGCCGGAAAGAGCAACAGCGGCTCGACGGCCCTCACGACGCCGCAGCTGAGCACCTCGACCGCGGGCGGGGCTGCCGTCTGGTTCGGCGCGCAGGCGTGGACCGGCGCCGCGTGTCCGACCCCGGCGATCGAGCCCCCCGTGGGCTTCACCGAGACCTACGACACCTGCTTGGTGTCCTCGTCCCAGGGCCTCGTCTTCAACGCCGCCTTCATGCCCCTCGCCGGTGCCGGCCTCCAGGGACCGTTCAACGGGAGCTCGACGTTCGCCGAGACCAACGTCGCGCAGGTCGTCGCCCTTCGCCGCGCCGAGGTCGCACCGTCCTCGGGGGTCGCGTTGCGTGGGAGCTCGCGCCACAGCGGCCTGTCGATCTCTTCGCTGTCGATCCCCAAGCCGTCGGGGACCGAGGCCAACGACGCGCTCATCGCGCGGGTGACCGTGCGCAACAACATCTCCGCGACCGTCACGCCGCCCGCCGGCTGGACGTTCCTGCGCTCGGAGCAGAGCGCCTGGGCCATCCGCACCTGGATCTTCTACCGCGTCGCGGGCGCCTCCGAGCCCACGAGCTACGCGTTCGGACTGGACGCGACCACCCACATGGCGGGGAGCGTGGAGGCCTTCAGCGGCGTCGATCCGATCCAGCCAATCGACGTGCACGCAGGCCAGAAGAACGGCGACTCCGCGTCGTTCACCGTGCCCGACGTGGTGACCGGCAGCGCGGGTGGCCTCGCCGTCTGGTACGGCTCACAGGTCTGGCCGGACGCCACCTGCCCTGCCACCGGCATCGAGCCGCCGCTCGGCTTCACCGAGGCCTTCGACGCGTGCCTGGGTCACACCAATGGACTGCTCTTCAATGCGGCCTACCGGTCGCTCACCGCGCCGGGCCTCCAGACGGGCCTCTCCGGCAGCTCCGCGTTCGCGCAGACCAACACCGCGCACGTGATCGTCCTGCGCGCCGCCAACGCCCCCAGTTGCATGGTCGGCGACACGTACTCGAGCACCTTCACGCTCCAGGGCACCGTGACCGCGCCGGAAATCGTGGAGCCCTCGGGCCTGGCCGCGAGCCGCGTGGTCGGCAACGCGCTCTACGTGCACAACGAGGACACCACCGCGATCGTCGCGATCAACACCCTCAACGCGAGCACCATCGGCACGTTCAACGTGACCAACGTGACGCCGGCCGACTGGGAGGACCTCGCGACCGGCCCCTGCCCGAGCGGCTCGTGCATCTTCATCGGTGACATCGGGAAGTGGAGCGCCAACTTCCCTCCGGGTGGCAACCCCACGTCGTTCACGATCTACCGCGTGCCCGAGCCGGATCTCGCCAACGGCCAGACCTCGGGGGGGCTCGTCGCCGAGGCCTTCCCGTTCGTCTATCCGGACGGCTCGAAGGACGCGGAGTCGCTGATGGTGCACCCCACCACCGGGGACATCTACGTCGTCACCAAGGACGGGGGCACGGGGAAGAGCGGCGTGTACAAGTTCCCCCGGCCGCTGACGCCGGGCGTGCAGGCCACGCTGATCCATGTCCACACGATCCAGCTGCCGCTGAACGGAGACGCCAACTTCTCGGCCGCGACCGCGGCGGCGATCCACCCATGCGCGGATCGCTTCCTCCTTCGCACCTACCGCACTGTCTACGAGTTCCGTGCGACGCCGGGACTTGGCTTCGAGTCGGCCGTCTTCGCGACGCCCGTCACGCTGACCGACACCTCCGAGGGCCAGGGTGAGGCGATCGAGTACGAGGCCAACGGCGCGAGCTACTTCACGATGAGCGAGAGCCCCTCGCCCTTCAGGCTCAAGCGCGTGCCCCTGCGGTAGGACCGCGTCGACACGCCGAGGAGCAAGGCCGGCCGTGGGGCACGTCCCCATGGCCGGTGTGCCTACCCAAAATTCGTCACTGCGTCATGGGTGCGTCAAGGCTGCGTCAAGACGCGTGCCATGACGTGAGCGACTCGCATGACGAGCCGCTGGGACCTCTCTTCCATTTTTCCCCTATTCGCGGCGCGAGCTTGACGGCGTCGTGACTCGACATTCCGCGCTTCGACGCGCGCCCGGCTCAGGTCTTCGACTCAGCAGGGAGGGGGCGCGGCGAGCCATGACGATTCCAAGCAGAGGGACGCGGACGCATCTCCACGAGCGACGCGCCGAAGGACGCCCGCTCCATCACCAAGCCCTCACCTCCCAACGAGGAAGACCATGACCGTTCAACTGCATGTCATCACCGGCGGCCCGGGTTCCGGGAAAACCAGCCTCATCGAGGCCCTGGCGGCGGAGGGGTTCGCGCACATGCCCGAGGCCGGGCGCGCCATCATCCAGCAACAGGTCGAAATCGGAGGCACGGCCCTCCCCTGGGCTGACCGGAGGGCCTTCGCCGAACTGATGCTCGGCTGGGAGCTGCGCTCCCATCAGGAGGCCCGAGAGAGAAGCGTTCCCGTCATCCTGGACCGCGGCATCCCCGACGTCATCGGCTACCTCCTGGTCTGTGGCCTTCCGGTACCGCCCCATCTCTGGAAGGCCGCGGAGCTCTTTCGCTACCACCGACGCGTTTTCATTGCGCCGCACTGGCCCGAGATCTTCGAGCAGGACGCCGAGCGCAAGCAGGACTCCGCCGAAGCGGAGGCCACCCATCACGCGATGGTCGAGGTCTACACGCGCCTGGACTACGAGTTGCTCCACCTCCCGCGAGCCTCGATTCCCGAGCGGGCAAGGTTCGTTCGCGCGAACCTCACTTGAGGCGACGCCCGCACTACAGGAACGCGTCCCCTTTTCCCGCGCCTCCGGCTCCTGCGCGGAGAGGAAAACATCCCCAGGCCGCTGCTCCACGCGAAGCTCCAGGCCCGACGCCGTCAGCTCCTCGAGCGCCGTGAGCACCTCAATGACGGGCCGGACGTCCGCGACCTGGACGGGAACGGGGCTGCGCTCGAGACTCGCACCTACCCGCTGTGCCTACCCGAAATCCGGGCACTGCGTCATCCGTGGGTCAAGGCGAGTGGGCGCAGCACGCAAGGGGCCGCCGCGGTCCCGTAGCGGAGAAGAACGGGGGAAGGCGGCCTCGGGGCGTACCAAGCAGCCGTTGCGCGCGACCGGCTCGGCGCCGCCCGCAGCGCGGCCCCCCTCGCGCGGCCGGCTCGACACCGAGCACGGAGGTGGTGGACGCTGGCCGGACTGGCCGCGATGAACCACGTGGACAAGGCTTCGTCCCTGCCCCTGCTCACGCCTCGAAGCATGCGACTTCCCCCACCTCGTCGCGTCGGCCGCGAGCCGATGCGCGCCGCCGACACGCACTTCTTGTGATGCGGGCGCCGAGCTACTTGAAGGACCCTACCAACCACCAACCGGTAGGGCCCTTTTGTTTTACATGGGCTTTGCGATGCCTATCGCGGGGCCGAAGAGGGCATTCTCCCCGTGTGTCAGGGAAGTTGTCACCTCGGCTGACATGCCGAGCTGACGACGCCCTGGGGGCGAGAGCAGGCAGGAAGCAGTGCCGTACACGGATGCATTCAAGGGGCAGATGGTGAAGCGGATGGTGGGCCCGGGCGCGGTGAGCGCGGC